>LJTR01000113.1 GCA_001303465.1 Phycisphaerae bacterium SG8_4 | reverse complement strand
ATGTCCTACTTCCGCCATGATCTACTCCGACTGGTCCTGTAATTAACAGCATGGGCAATCCGCCTTTGGCGTACCCATCCTACCGCTGGTCAATCCTCTTAAATAATGACGCACGAAAGAAACGAAACTCACGACCTTTTTTGACTGGATAACAAAATCAACAAAGACAGTTTATCATGTAGATCCTGTTATCCTGTCTAACTCAGTATTCTTTCGGTGAATGCCGCACGTTGTGGCATTGCAGGTAGCATCGTCCGTGAAAGACGCCGGTATCCTCGAACTCCAGACGTCCGGTCACCGGATCGGAGCGCACGATGGTCGTATCGAAATTCATAAGGTGACTGTTGTTGGTCGAAGTTCCCTGTGCGGCACTGATGCCGTGAGGGTCGTGACAGGCCGAGCAGGGGACTTCCTGTTCGAGATGATCCTTGTGCTTGGGGAAGCTTTCGTCATTGAGAATGCTGTTTCGACTGTGACATTTATAGCAGAGTTCGTACGAGTAGCTGCTCTCCTGTGTGAAGTCCGACGTCTCGTAGCGACCGACTAGCAGGTTAGGATAGTTAGATCCGTGCGGACCCCTGGTGCCCGAGGCGCTGTCGGAGCCGTGACAATCGCTGCAGTAAATCATGCTCGCAACGGTCATCGGAGATTTCAGACTCGGCACGTTGCGGTTAACGCCAGGCGAGGCAACCGGATGGAAAGAAGGCCCCGACTGGTCGAATTCCAGGCGCGTGTTGGTCTGAGTAATCTTGCGGGTGATCGTCGACTGAACGCGGTTCGGATTGTCTGAGTGACATTTGAAGCACACCTCGTACTCGTACTGGGCCTGCCGCGCGGGGCTGCCCGAGACAGTGACGCCGGAGACCCCCCGCATCGCACCGGGTACAACCGGGGCCTGTGCGGGTGTGTTCTGGACAGCGTGGGGATTGTGACAATCGACGCATTCTACGTGTCTCGCCGCCGCGCTCGGCGATTCGGTCGGATCGTGCACGCCCTGATAGCGGGCCACGTCGTGGCGGCTGAACTTGGAAAGATCGGTCCTGAGATTCGTCCTCGCGACCGAGCCGTCGTGGCAGCTCAGGCAGTTGTCCTCCGATCGAGCAAAGTGAAGCAGCCGCTCGCGTCCACCTGCCGAATGCGGCCTGTGACAGCTCAGACAGCCGTTGTCGGTAACCGTGGCGTGCTGGCTGCTTTGCAGGTACGAATCGTTTGCCATCGACGAGATAGCAACAGAACTCTCGTGGCTCGAAGGAATCCAGCCGGTCAGATCGTGACAGCTCATGCACATCTGCGACCGGTGGTTCGACATGACCAAAAAGTTGCCGTACCGATTGTCATGCGGATCGTGGCAGGTGGTGCATTGCAGCTCGCGGGACCTGTCGAGCTTGAGTTGCTCGGGTACCGCCGAGGGCGGGCGTATCTGCACGTCTTCTGTGGATAAGGCCATCGAGTAGACAAAACTGATGGGGTGGTCATCCGAGAGATCGGTTCCGAGATTGTCTTTGCCGGGTGTTATGTACGTGCCGCCGGTAAAGCCGCTGACGCTCTCGGCAAGAGCTACGGTCCCGTCGTGACAGCTCAGGCAGTACTTGCTCGACCCGGTTGGCTGGCCCACGCTGGCCTCCAGCGACGAGCTTTGGTAAATATCGTAGACGGCATCCGAAAGCCTGTGGTTCCACAGCGGAGTGCCGGTCAGGGCTCCGTGGGGCGTATGACAGAAACTGCAGGTGCTGCCTCCCGCGACGGCCGACAAATCGTGGGGCGAACCGTCAATCAGTGCCGCCGCCGGCGAGCACAAGGCGGCGAGAGCCAGAAGCACCGTCATCAATTCATTCGGTCGTGTCTTCATTTCTCGACCTTCTCCAGCAGTTCGAATATTTGGATTCGTTTGTTGAATGAGTCGGCAATGTAGATTCTGTTGCGATCATCTATGAAAATGCCGGCCGGCAGCCAGAACTGGCCCGGTGCCGTCCCTTCCTGTCCGAAGGCCATCAGCACCTCCCCCTGCGGGTTGAAAATCTGCACGTTCTCGAATTGCCTGTCAGTGACATATATGTTGCCGAAACTGTCGGTGGCAACACCACACGGGTGGGCAAAATAACCCGGACGGTCTCCCTGCTGGCCAAACGCTCCAAGGAACTGGCCGTTGCGGGCAAAAACCTGGACCCTGTAGTTCAACGTATCACTGACGTACAATTTACCCTTGGCGTCGGCCCAAAGGTGGGTCGGGAAGTTGAACGTACCCGGGCCAACGCCCCTGGCGCCAATCTTTCTGACGAACTTGCCACTGCCTGTAAAGACATATATCGTGTGGGCGGCCGTGTCCGCCACGTACACGGTCTTGTCTGCCTGCGAATAGGCGATCCCGGACGGTCTTGCAAGAAGATCGCCTCCGAACGAAAACAGGAACCTGCCGTTCTTGTCGAAGACGCAGACCTTGCGAAGTTTGCTGTCGACGACATAGACCCAGTCGCCGACTACGGTCAGACCGACCGGTTTGGCCAGTTTTTCGGGACCGACCAGATCTGCAAATTGCTTGTATCTGCGCGACTTCAGATCGAAGATGTGAACGACCGCACCTGCGGCGTCGGTTACGTACAACTTGCTGTCGGTGTCGATAGCAACGGCATAGGGCCCAACGAGAACCCCTATTTCTCTCTTGCCAAACAGCAGCTCGCCGAAGCCCTGGGTCCACGAGACTTCCTGTTTCAGATCGGCTTCGGTAGACAATGTCCCGAGATATCTTATGCGCGGCTGCTCCGGCGGCTCGGGCCAGACCACAAGCGCATCGGGGGGAAAGAACAGAGCCCCGCGATTTCGCGCGCACCCGGCGCAGGATGCCAGCAGCACAAGACCCAGAAGGCATGATATCGAAAAGCCGGTTTGCTCCTCTGACGTTCTTTCTTTTACATCCATTCTGTACATTCCCTTGTTTCAATCAGAAGAAACGTTTTAGCTTAAAATACAGAAAACTGCCATCTATTTCGTCACTCCGGCGATTGAGAAGGTTCAACTCGAGGCCCGTAGTGACGCTCATCTGACGAAAGTTGTACTGCAATTCCGAGTTAAGCTGAAAGCCTTCGGTTTTGCCGAACCTCGTATCGTCCTCGTTGCGATAATCGGCGCGAGCTGAGAGTCCGCACTCCTCGGTCAATCGGCTGTAAAGCTCGGCGCCGCTCTTGAAGAGCACGATATCCCGCTTGTCGGGCTGGCCGAAATCCAGCCAGTGATTCAGGACCCTGAGGCTTGCTGTTGTCCCTGGACTTAGTGACCAACTGTATCTGCCAACCAGCTTTTTGCTCGTCGAAGGAATCTGAGTCGACTCCTCGTCGCTGTACTCGGCCTGCAGAAAAAGGCCTTTGTTCATGTAGTCTGCGCCGGCCGTATTGATCTTGAACTCATCGGGCGTAATTTCAGTGATGGTCGAGCTGACGTCCTCGTCCTGGCGCCTGTGAGCATAGTATACGGACAGGCCGTTCTTGAACCGCTGCCTGATGTTGAAGTTGTGGCGAGTTGTGTCCTCTTCTCTTTTGGGCTCGATGAAGAAATTGTAATCGACCAGAATCTCCTGACCGTCCGTGACATTAGGAGGAGCAACGCCCAAAGTGGTTATGTTCAACTGCACCCGCCCGTTGATCTCGGTGATGGTGTAATCGTCACCTTCGGTGTATATGTTCAGGCCGGTGCCGTCGGTCACTACAATGGTTGACGTATCGATGTTTACTCTGTTGAGCGTTACGGCCAGTGGATCGGTGAAGATATGCGATTCGTCTATCACGACCCCCGTGCCGCTGCCGCCCGATTGCTCGCTTTGGGTCAGGCTTGCCGTGTAATTGCCATAGAGTGTGCCCCAGTCGTTCTTCTTTCGGTAGTTGAAACCGAGCATGCCGCCCTGTTGATCTAGATCTCCCTGGGCGTCCAGATCGGTTCTTGAGACGAAGATGTTGGATGTCGTAACCAGGCTCTCGTACAACCTGTGCTCGAAGCCGCCCTGGCCGCGAACTTCCTTGTTCCTGATCGTAGCGCGGTCGGAGTCTGTAAACCGCAGCTCATAATTGGTCAGGAAGGTATCTGAGTGTTGCAGCCTCAGGCGCTCCTGTGCCTGCAGGTTCTGAAAATCGAATGAGCCCGACTGGTCGACATAGTTGAAGAAGGAATCGAGTCTGTTTTGTTCGTCGCTGCCGAATATCAGATTGTGCAGCATGGCGTATCTGTCGGTGTCTGTCTCTATCGTGGAACCCACGCTGCGTTGAGAAACCTCTGTCCTGTCAAAATCGAAACTCATGTGTGAGAGTCTGCTGAAGTCGTGTGTCAGCGAGTACCTGAATCGCTCGTCGTCTCTTTCGAAGAAGTCCCGCGAGAGCGAGCTAAGTCCGTCCTGGCCGGTCTCGCTTTCGGTGTACTGGAATGTCATCGGCCAGTCTTCCGGCCGTAGCGAGAACGTTATACCTCTGTCCTCTCTTTCGGTTCTCAAGGCCCCCAGGAACTGGCGGCCGATCAGCTCCTGTGCCCTGCTCGCGTTAAAGGTCGTAGGGTATATCTTGCCGCGCAGCAACTGGGCGAATATGTTATAGTCGTCCAGCGTCTCGCTGCTGCTGCCGGACTCGTCGTCCGAATCAATCTCCTGCTGGGCAAGTCCGACGCCGACGGCCGCCGTGAAGGACAAGAAGTCCGGGTGATATACATCTCCCTCGGTGCTAAGCCTTACCCTTTCTTCGAATATTTCCGTTGTGCTTTTGCGCTTGTCTCCGCTTGTCCCCTGCTCATCGGTGCGCCTCTCGGCGACCAGCTCCAGCTCGCCTTTGATCTCTTCATTCTGCAATAGAGGTCGCTGGCGGCCGCCGACATTGACACTGCATCCGGCAAGAAGGACCCCGCCGGTGCAAATCGCCAGCGCCAGGCGGATCTTGGCGGAAGCTGCCGGTTCAGGAGCCGGGCATCCGATCGTGCTATGCAGTTGGTTCGGCAAATCGCGTCTCAATTCAAATCCAATCCCCGACTCATTAGCCCGCTGCTAATCGGGTGGCGTCCCTGTCTCGGCCAATCTCTTGTCA
Source organism: Phycisphaerae bacterium SG8_4 (assembly GCA_001303465.1). Classification (GTDB taxonomy): domain Bacteria; phylum Planctomycetota; class Phycisphaerae; order Sedimentisphaerales; family Anaerobacaceae; genus SG8-4. The sequence goes on along the minus strand of LJTR01000113.1, from coordinate 5,243 downwards.
ATGTCCAGCAGGTAACCTCGTATAGTCTTGCCCATAGCTGCGGGAACCACGCCGCTCTCCAGTACTGTAACGAGGCCTTCACGGGCTTGCGCGAGTTTACCGTCGCGGTACAAATCCATACTGGCGTAAAAGATATCGGCAATCTCCTGTTTTCGCCTGCGCAGCTCGGCGTCATCCTTCCCGGGCTTGGCTGCCGTTTCCTGCTGCTTTATCGGCCCTTGGCGTTTGGGCTCCTGGCCATCAGGTGCCGGCACTCCTATAGCGCGGTCGATCATATTGAGCACCTGCGCAATTCTTTCACGTTCTTGATCGGTAAAAGCCTTGCTGTCCTTGAATTCTTCCAGATAGGCCCTCGCCTGGCGCAATCCGCCCTGCTCGACTAATCTGCTGACCGTCGAAAGAACCTGGTAGAGACTGCCGCTCTCAGAAGCGCTCGCCAGAGCGGTTTGCGATTGCCCGGCAGTGGCCTTGGCCTCTTGCTGCTTGGCTGCCCTGAGATAGTCCGGCAGAGCCGGACTGACATTTGGGTCGCCATCTGGCCTGCCCACACCCTCTTTCAAAAGAGGCCTTTCGAGGCTTACGTGAGGATCATGGCAGTCGGTGCACAGTGAGGGTCGTTCCGTCAGGTGCGCGGGTATCGCCACGATATTGGCCACATCATGACAGAGGTAACAAAGATCGGGCAAGGCCTTTATGAGCAGATGTTCGATCCTGCTCTTGTGCTGCTGGTGGCAAAACAGGCACTGGCCGACCGCAACGGGCCCGTGAACGAACTTCGCCGAGACCGTAAGGTCATCGTGGCAGTCGTAACATAGTCCTGGCACAGGGGCGACCAAGTACGCCTGCCCGGGAGACCGCGATTGTCTCTGCGTGTCATGACAGTTGGTGCAGTCTTTGCACGGCTCATGAACGTACCAGGCTGGCGCCTGGTCTGATTGGCCCAGGGCCTCGTTGGGTTCGAAAGGCACGCCTTCGAATCCCTCCGGTGCCGGAGGTGTGACACCATCGAAAAGAAACGTCAGAACATCACGATGTTTGACCTGGTCGCAACTGACCAGCAATATCTCAAGCCAGATCAGCAGCAACAATCCAACTGATATAGGTATCGTTCGAGATAACACAGCGTCTCTACCTTTCGATTCCTCTCATCCCCACCGGATCCGTTAATCCAAGGACTGAAGTCTGTCCGCCGGCCGCCGGATTCGACCCATTCCTTTCGCGGGCTCGGCTTTCATCAAGGCTGAATGCCCCCTCTCTTGATCAAGGCGTCATCGATTTCGGCCAGGTAGTTCTCAATCGTTCTCTTCATGTCCGGTGGTATCAATCCGCTGTTGAGGACTACGACAAATCCTTTCCGCGCTTCGGCAAGCCTACCTTCACGGTAAGAGTCTACGCTGCGGTAGAAGACAGCGGCAATCGCCTCGTTCTGCCTGTTCCTGGCGGCGCGGTTGTTGATCTCGGCAAGGCGGCTCTTTACCGTCTTGGCCATAGCTGGCGGGATCAGACCGCTCTTTAGAACCGTTTCATAGCCCTCTTTTGCCTTTTCGAACTGCCCGCTGCGATAAAGATCCTCGCTGGCCTTATAGAGTCTGGCAATTTCTTCCCGATTGTCGACGGTCCTTTCGGACTCTCGGGCCTGGACGGGCAACCGCGCCGGATCCTTGCGCTCCGGGACTCTTGAATCCTGAGCCAATCCTGGTGTCAGGGTGGACCTTCCGCCGGCGGCAATCGCGCGGGCCTGCACAGGAAACCGGCCAAAACCGTAGACACTGATCTTGTTCGGGCCGTATTGGTTGGATACCAGGACGAGGAACTCAATGTCTGCTCCTTCAATGGCATATTGTTCGAAGTACTCGACGTTGTCATAATCGACGACAATTGTCGCCGGCAGATTCATCATGCCGGGATCGTTGCCACCCAGACCGAAAAACAACAGCAGCCGGGCACGCTCATCATATATCTTGGCCACCTCCGAGGCGGCGTCGACCACCCACACCCTCTGCTCCCTGTCGACAGCAATGCCTTTGGGCCTGACAAACTCATCTATGTTGTCGCCTAATCTGCCTATGACACGCTGGAGCTTTCCGGATCGGTCAAACTGTGTTATTCGCGCGGCCGCCTTGTCGGTAACATAGATGTTGCCCTGCTGGTCGAGAACCAGGTCACTGATCAACAAGATCTGTCCGGGGGGCAGTTCAGACACGGGCGTTTCACCTATCGGTTGCGACGCGCCTTCTTCGCCTATGCGAGCGATTTCCTGCTGGGTGTTCATATCGAAGACCACAATCTGGTTGCTGTTGAAATCGCTGACATAACATTGCCGTCCGCGAACCGTCACGTCAATCGGCGCAATTCCAAGCTCCTTGCCCAATATAGCGCCCAGATTGTCGTTCCTGTCAAAGACAAGTACCCCGCCGACGGTCGGGTCCGCCACATATTTTGTGCCGTCATCACCAATATGAATGTTCACGGGATTCATCAGCCGGCGGTCTTTTGTCATGTAGCCGAAAGTGCGGTTCTTGAGGTCGAAGACGGCCACCATTCTCCTGCCGACATCGCAGACATATAGTCTGCCGTCGAAGATGTCCATACCGTAGGGCTTGGAGATCCCCGGCTCGGTCTCGGCGTCGCCGAGAACAAATCTCTGGAAACTGCTCGCTTCGGTAACGCCAAGATCGTCGGGTCCGGAAAGAGACTTGAGGAACTGCAGGCGCGGGATCTCCGGCAGAGGCGGAAAGAACACCGGTTCTTGCCTCGGTTGCTCTACTTGGGCCAATTGACATCCTGCAAGAGAACATGCTGCCAAAGCTGCGAATGTCAGAGCTAAGCCTCTATTTAACAAGGAATTAGAGACAATCATAAGTGCTTTGTCGTCAAATATGTTCGGTTGCCTTTATCAAAAACTCCCTCTTTGGGCGCCTGCATCGATGAAATCGGGGGCCGGCTGCCACCACGCTCGAGAGTGTGACCGCAAATAGCGCTTAACGTATGGGTCTTTACTGTGCAAAGCTGTGAAGGATAGAACAAAAGCGGAGTTTCCACGCCGTTGACGCCAGCGACAGGAAAAATGAAAGCACATGGGACAGTTTTCAACCCAAACGACCTTATCGGTCCTGTATTGACCAAAACGGGCCAGGGTTCCCGCAACCGAGCATATACAGACCATCGCCATGCTGGCCAATGACATGCTCGGCGACTGTGCTGCCCAGATTCCCAATCAATCCGACCATAGGCAACGCTCCGCCCATACCGCATCCGCCGGAGCCTCGGGCCAAACTTACGCATGAAGCGCTCGGCTGGCAGGACTATCTTATTTCAGGTGGCACATGCGGCAGAGCTGCGGTCCGTGCTGGGGCCCGTAATCGTAGCCCTTGAGCAGGTTGTTACCGACGCCCGAGCTGTGAACGTCATGACAACTGCCGCACTGCACTTTGCTCTCGGGATCCAGCAGGTCTTCGGCGATGGTCCCGCCCAGCGTGCTCGCCTCCGAGGGGTCTTTCAATCCGCCGTCCACCGATGCCAGAGCTGAATCATACACAAATGAGATTGGATGTGAATTCGCCAGCTCAGAAGCTTCGAACGTCTGGTCCGGCACAATCATTGGTGACCAGTCGGGGTTGGTGCCGTCGTGGCAGCTTAGACACAGCTTGGAGTCACCGCTGGGCTGGCCATCAATTGTGCCCTGGAACGAAGCGCTGGAATACATGGTGAACGTAACCGTTCCCTCACTGCCGTTCCACAGCGGTACACCCGGTAGCGTCCCAGCGTTATGCGGCTGGTGGCAACCGTCACAGCCGAATAAATCTGAGTGTGCCAGTGCGGCCATCATTGCCGTCGGTAAACAAAGGGCTGCCAGTAAACCAACGATAACGGCTACCCTTCTCTTGCTGCCTAACTTCATAATCCCTTTCTCCAATACTAAAGAAGTCTTTTTGTTTTACTGACGCCGCTCAATGGCAGCGGCACACGCGTTTACATGCAACCTACAAGCTGCTAGCGGTCACGGGATGGTGAACAGCCAAGATGACACATCACCCTTCTACACCCACGCCCCACTACTGCTCCTTTGCTTAGTCCGCGAAGCATCATTCTCAGAAACATTCGACCACGGAACTTGGCAAATGATCTCATACATATTTATAGCACAGTCAGCTCTTCTGGTCAAGCAAAAAACGCTATGATACATTCTCAAGAAGACAAGGCAATTTGCGTGCCAAACCGGGATGATCAGGCAGAAGATAGTGCAGGTTTCTCTAATATCTTTTGAGAACAGCATTTACGGCACTGAGAAACCAGAGGCGCCCCTGTTGATGTGATTGAAAGGTCCGATTTGGTTCTTGTTTCAGGGAATAATCAGAGGGTGCCTTATCAGTACTGAAAAACCCGATCAACTATCGCCGAGAACCAGCGTCAATGCCCGATGATAAGCCGCCAACGCCTTGTCCTTGTCGCCTCTGGCTTGATAGACCTGACCGAGCTCAAAGCACCCTCTGGTGGATTTCGGATCGAGCTTGGTCGCTTCTAGCAATTCCTTCTCGGCCCTGTCAAGATCGCCCATTTGGCGCCTTGCCCAGCCGGATATCAACAGCAGCTTTGCCTTGTCGCTCCGCGTCTCGGTCTGCACGTTGCTGACAGTTTCCAGGGCATCTTTGCCCTTGCCGGCCCGGCAGAAAAGCTCACCGAGTTCCAAAGCCGGTTCAGGGCAGTTGGGATCCAGCGCCTGGGCTTTGTGCACTTCGGCAATAGCCGAGTCTAGATGGCCTTTAGCCTGGAGTATCTTTGCCATTCGCAGGTGTCTCTTGATGCGCGAGGCAGCGGTATTGTTGGTAAGCGCCTCGGCCGTCACTACATCTTTGGGAGCGTCTTTGCCGGCGATGCCCAGCGCGTAGCTCAAGTTAGACCGCAGTGCAGGAGCGAAGTCATAGCCGTGTCCGGCCCGGATCCACAAGGCTTTGTCGTCTTTTGCGATAATCAACACCGTGGGTCTTGCGATTATCCCGAGCTTGCCATACAATTTGTATTGCGAGTCAAGCAAGACGGGAAACACCGGCTTCGAATCGGTCGATTCGATGAAATCACTCTCCGGAGGCTCGGTCATAATGCCGACGAAATCAAACGGCTCGGCCTTGGCCTGAAGGTCTGCGAGAATCTCCTGAATGTCCGATACGGCGCCCTTCGACTGCTTCTGAGAGGCCGACAGAAAGACCAGCGCCAGTACGCGTCTGCGGTCGTGCTTGTACGCG
>LJTR01000112.1 GCA_001303465.1 Phycisphaerae bacterium SG8_4 | reverse complement strand
CACGAATGCCTGCCCATTTATGCCGGCGGCCTGGGCATACTGGCCGGCGATCATCTCAAGAGCGCATCGGACCTGGGTGTTCCGTTGGTCGGGGTCGGTCTGCTCTATCAGAAGGGCTATTTCCGTCAGTACCTGAATGTTGACGGCTGGCAGCAGGAAATATATGTCGAGAACGATGTTCACAATATGCCGATAGAGCTGGTTCGCAAGGAAAGCGGTCGCCCACTCACTGTCAGCGTGGAGTATCCCGGCAGGTGTGTGATCGCCCGGATATGGTGCATCTATATCGGCAGAGTGAGACTGTTTCTGCTCGATACGAACGTGCAGGAGAACGCACCCATAGACCGCATGATCACCAGCAGTCTCTATGGCGGCGATCGCGAGTTGCGAATCCGCCAGGAGATCATGCTGGGCATCGGCGGCCTGAAAGCTCTCGCGGCAATGGGCATCACGCCGACGGTCTGCCACATGAATGAAGGCCACGCCGCTTTCATGGCGTTGGAGCGAATCAGGGGGCTGCGAAATGCACAGAACATGACGTTCGACGAGGCGGTCGAAGCCACAAGCGCCGGCAATGTCTTTACTATTCACACTCCCGCAAAAGCAGGGCTTGACGAGTTTCGCGTTGAGCTCATGGACAAATACTTCGGCAGCTATTTCCCGAAGCTCGGAATAAACAGGAATCGATTCCTGGCGCTGGGCAGAGTACTGCCCGACGACGACAGCGAGCCGTTCAAGATGCCGGTCCTGGCCTTGAAGCTCAGCAGCTTCTCCAACGGCGTCTCCAAATTGCACGGGCACGTTTCCCGCGGGATATGGGGCAGCCTCTGGCCGGGAGTGCCAACTCAGCAAGTGCCCATAACCTCAGTAACAAACGGCATCCACCTCAAGAACTGGATCTCCGACGAGCTTGACTGCCTGTACAAACGCTATCTTGGCCCGACCTATGCTGAGAGCACCACGGACAAGTCGGTCTGGAATGCAGTCGACGAGATTCCCGACGAGGAATTCTGGCGCATACATCAGCGATGCAAAGAGCAGTTGATAGTCTTCGCCCGCAATCGGCTCAAGGCCCAGACGCAGCGGAGAGGCACCTACCACACAGAACTCAACCACGCCGAAGAGGTCCTGGACCCCGAGGCGCTGACACTCGGTTTTGCCCGAAGATTCGCCAGCTACAAGAGAGGCAATCTGTTGCTCAGGGACACGCACCGGATCATGAAGCTGCTCACCAACAAGAAAAGGCCCGTGCAGATTATCTTCGCCGGCAAAGCTCATCCTAAAGATACCGAGGGTAAAGAAATCATCCGCCAGATCATACACTTTGCCAACCAGCAGGAGGTCCGGCGCCATGTCGTGTTCCTCGAGGATTACGATATTGACATAGCCAGAATCCTGGTCCGCGGCGTCGACGTCTGGCTTAACAACCCGCGAAGGCCGATGGAAGCCAGCGGCACCAGCGGCATGAAGGCCGCGGTCAACGGCGTGCTCAACATGAGCACGGCCGACGGCTGGTGGTGCGAAGGCTACACTCCGAAGGGTGGCTGGGTAATCGGCGCTGGCGAGGAGTTTGACGACTGCGACTACCAAGACGCCGTCGAGGCCCAGGCCACATACAATATGTTGGAGCATGAAGTCATCCCTCTGTTCTACACCCGGACAGCCGACAACCTGCCTCGGGCCTGGATACGCAGGATCAAGAATTCCATCAAATGGGTCGCGCCGCGGTTCAACACGCACCGTATGGTCGCCGAATACACGCGACGGTTCTACAATCCTGCGGCCGCCAAATGGCGTTATCTGACCGCCGAGGCCTGTGCTAGAGCCAGGGCCTTCTCGAGCTGGAAGTCCAACGTCCGCGATGCCTGGTCTGACGTGACCGTAAAGGACGTCATAATCGAAGTCCATAACGGTGACGGCTGCGAACGACTAAACCACAAGGGACCCCAGTTGACGGTGGGCTCGCAGTTGTCCATCAGGGCACTGGTCCGACTCGGCAGGATCAGCCACCAAGACGTCTCAGTTGAATTCTATCATGGCCCCGTCGATACCTGGCAGAACATCAAGAACGGCTCGGCCGTCAGGATGGATTACGAGCACGCGGCCGACCAGAACGGCGAACACTGGTTTGTCGGCTCGATGCCCTGCACGCAAACCGGCAAGCACGGCGTGTCCGTCAGGGTGCTGCCCAACCACACGGACCTGGTTGATCCCTATGAAATGGGTCTGATCCATTGGGAAAAGACAGACTGACCCCCTACTCACCTTCCGGGGCGTTGAGGTGTCTGTAAACATCGTCTGCGCAATCGGCCTGCTCAAGCTTGCGCCTGAACTGCTCGTTGATCATCAGTCTGCTGATCGCGGCCAGGGCCTGAATATGCGGCCCGGTCTGGTCGGCCGGCGAGACCAGCAAAAACAGGATCTTCACAGGCTGTCCGTCGACGCTCTCAAACTCGATCGGCTCGCGGGCGATCCCGATTGCCATCACAACTTCCTTGACGGCGTTGCATTTGCCGTGAGGGATCGCGATTCCGGCTCCGGTTCCCGTGCTCTGGATTCTTTCGCGGGTCAAGACCGCGTCCAGTGCGACATCTCTGTCCATCAATGCCCCGCTGGCCTCCAGCAGGTCGATAAGCTCGGTTATCACAGCGTCCTTATCACGGCTCTCGACCGGGACCTTGACGCAGTTCGTCTGCAATACTTGCGTTAGAGTCATATCACCTTATGCCCAACATAATTGAAATCTCAACACATGCTCAAACGCGGAAGTTTAGCCGATTATTGCCCTGATTGCAATGCCCGACCTGGAAATGCTTCATTGCATTGCCTGCTGTACTCGGCGATCAAGCTCTGCTCTTGCCGCCCGAGACATTGACCACGGTGCCGTGTATGTAGCCTGCCCTCTCGGAGGCCAGGAAGCAAACGGTGCCCGCGACCTCGCTGAGCTTGCCGCTTCTTCCTAACGGTATTGATGCCTCCTCATATTTTGTGCGTAACGTCTCGATGGTGATCCCCCGCGTGTAGGCAAGGGCGCGTTCGTATTCATCGGAGCGAAGCGCCGTCGCTTCCAGAATTCCCGGCGCAATGCCCACGACGCGGACATTGTGCTTGCCCAGCTCTTTGGCCCATGACCTGGTGAGATTGTAGAGGGCCGCCTTGGTGGCCGCGTAGACGCTCTGGCCCTCCGAGCCCTCCGAGCCGGATTCGGATGCCATGTTGATTATAACACCGCCCTTGTCAGATTTCATCATAAGACGTGCGGCCGCCTGGGTGCAGAGGAAAGGCCCCTTCTGGTTGATCGATACGACCCTGTCCCAGATATCTTCGGTCAGTTCCTCCTTGCCCGCCGGATCGACGAGTAATCGCGGGATATTTATCCCGGCGTTGTTTACCAGTATGTCCAACGTGCCGAAAGCGTCCAGAGCAGACTGGATCATGGCCTCGACGCTCGCCTTGCTGCGTACGTCGGTTCTTGTGGCGATGTGCTCACCGCCGAATTGCTCTTTCAGAGTCGTGGCGAGTCTCGCGGCACCCTCTTCGTCCACATCGGCGACGATAGTTCGTGCCCCAACTTCGGCGAGACCCTCACACACAGCTCTGCCAAGGCCGGATGCTCCTCCGGTAACGATTGCGACCTTTTCTTCCAGGTTGAGCCAACTCATTTGGGTATGTTCTCCAAAAAGATATTCATACGAAACTTATACGCTAATCATGGCCTTTATCACGCCGTCGCCGTACTCGGCGACAAGATCGAACGCCTCGACCGTCCGCTCCAGCGGCAAGCGGTGTGTTATCATAAAATCGACGTCGGCCTGTCCCGAGCCGATCAGGTCCATCGCCGTCTGGACGCAGTGATTCTGCCGACGGATATATCTTATGGAAAGCTCCTTTCGCCGGAACTTGTCGACACTGAACGACACCTTGTCCTCTCTGGCGGTCCCCACCATCACCAGCAGCCCGCCCGGCTCGAGCAGATCGAACGACTGGTCCAGAGCTTCCTGCTGGCCGCAGCATTCGAAGACGACGTCCAGCCCGAGAGGTTCAGCGGCGAGGATATCCCTCACGATGTCGGTATTGTCGGGATTTGCCGCCCAGTCGGCACCGGCGCCACTGGCAGCTTTGAGACGGGCGTCGATCTTGTCCGTAACATAGATCCTGCCCGCTTTCTGGACTTGCGCTGCCAACAGCACGCTGAGTCCGATCGGTCCTGTGCCTAGGATCGCAACCTTGGCGCCCTCGGTCAAGTCTGCCCGTTGGACCGTATAAGTGCCGATGGAAAAGGGCTCACACAACGCAGCCTGCTCCAATGTAATGGCTGGGCCGGTGGGATAGCAGCACTCCTCGGGCATAACCATGTACTCGCACAGGCATCCGCCCAGTCCGGGTGAGCCGAGAAACAGCACATTGTCACAGGTATTTTCTCTACCCTTCAGGCACTGATCGCACTTGTGGCAGGCAATCGCCGGATCCACGACAACCGGATCGCCCACTTTGACGCGGCTGACCGAGCCGCCGACCGCCTCGACCGTGGCCGAGCACTCGTGGCCTATGATAAACGGATACTCAACGATCTGCGAGCCGATCCTGCCGGTCTCGTAGTAGTGCACATCCGAACCGCAGACGCCCACCGCTTCGATCTTCAGCAGAACATCGGTATCCTTTTCAATCTTCGGATCAGGCAAATCCATGAACTCCATTTGCCTCAAGCCCGTCAGCACAACCGCCTTCATACAATTCCTCTGAGACTTTCGATTCGCAAAAAAGACTACTTCATCTTATCAATCAAGGAAACGCCATCTTATAGCAGAAAGCGGCCGCTTTTGCCACAAATTATCCGAATGAGCGGTTCAGGCTTCATGACTTGGCTGTGAGGATGCAGGGAGTCGAACCATTTGCTCCGGATTTGCCGATATTCTGAGAGAGTGAATTCAGCAAGAACCTGCCGTTATCGTCGCCTGGCAGGAACCAGCTTTATCTCGAATAGTTTAGGCCAGCACTTGCCGGTCACGAACAGCCGGCCGGTGGCAGGATCGTGTGCGATGCCGTTGAAGACGTCTATCTCGTTGTTGCTATCGCGGTCGGCAAAGATGCCCTGGCAGTCTATCCAACCGATTATCTGCCCGGTCTCTGGATCGATCCTGACGATGCGGTCGCCCGGCCAGATATTGGCGTAGATCTGGCCGTCAATATACTCCAGCTCGTTTACCCCCCACACGGCTTCGTCCGTCTCCAGCACCATGATCTTTCGGACTCGCCTGAACGTTCGAGGGTCCAGGAAGTAGAGCATGGGCGTGCCGTCACTCATGATCAGATGTCTGCCGTCGTGGGTAAGGCCCCAGCCTTCGGTCGGGTACTCAAACTGCTCCAGTTGCTCGAATGTGTCCTTATCGTAGACAAATCCGACCTTTGACTTATAGGTCAACTGAATGATGCGGTCTTCGAAGATTGTGATGCCTTCGCCGAAGAATCTGTCCGGCAGCTTGTGGCGTTGCAGGACCCTGCCCGTCTTCAATTCGACTTTGCGCAGTTCCGAGCGCCCGTTGAGGCCCGTTCCCTCGTAGAGGACACCTTCGGCAAAAATCAAACCTTGCGTGAAGGCGTTTGGGTCATGGTCAAAAGTGTTGACAATTTCGTAAGTCCAGGTTGTCGATCCGTCTGGCCTTTTCCAAAACAGACCCAACACCACCAGAGCCGCCGTCAGTGCCATCAGCCCCACCACGAATAGCCTGGAGAACCGCTTCACGAATATCACCTCAGAGTAATGCCGACCCTAGACTCTTTCCTAAACATTAAACCTGAAATTGATGATGTCGCCGTCTTGAACTACGTAATCCTTGCCTTCTAGCCGAATCTTGCCGGCAGCCTTAAGAGCCTTTTCGTCGCCATACTCTTTCAAATCCTCAAAGCCGAAAGTCTCAGCCCTGATGAAACCGCGCTTGATGTCGCTGTGAACTTTTCCCGCTGCGTCGAGCGCTACGGTGCCTTTGCTTATGGGCCAGGCCCGCAGCTCGTCGGAACCGATGGTCAAAAAGCTGATAAGCCCCAGCGCCGAATAGCAGCTGGTGACGAACTTGCTCGCGGCCGATTCGGTAATTCCCAGATCCGCCATGAACTCGGTTCGGCTTTCGGCGTCCAATTGCGACAATTCGTGCTCCAGCTTGGCACAGATTGTAATGATAGGCGCCAAACTGTTAACGCGATCCGCCAAATCGAACTTCTCGTCCAACTGATCTTCGCCGACGTTGACTGCAACCACAATCGGTCTGAGCGTCAGAAAGCCCAGAGACTTGATGATTCGATGCTCGGCCTCGGTTTCGATAGCCGAGCTTATCGGCTTTTCCGCTTCGATCACCTCCTGCAATTTCTTCTGCACGGCAAGTTCGGCCTTGTCCTGCGCCTGGCTTCTGGTCGGCTTGTGGACCTGCTTTTCGAGTTTTTCGATCCTCGTGGTCACAAGCTCCAGGTCGGCCAGCAGCAATTCAGTTTGCAGTTCGGCGAGATCTCTCGCCGGATCAATCGTGCTGCGGTAGGCGGGCACCGCCGGATCGTCGAACGCCCGAACGACCAGAACGAGTAGATCGACCGTCCTTATCTGGCCGATCAACCGTCTGGCGGCGGCCCTGCCGTGATCGTCGGTGAAGTTGAAACCCGGCAGGTCCAGGCAGTCAATCGTGGCGTAGGTCGTCTTCTTGGGTTTGCAGTATGGGGCCAACCACTCGAACCTGTCGTCCGGGACCGGCACAATAGCTTCGTCGATCGTCGCCGCTGCCGCGTGGCCGAGTGCTTTGCCCGTCAGACTGGCCAAAATTGTGCTCTTGCCCGACTGCAGCAAACCAAGTAGCGCTACTTTCATTTTGCTGCTCTTTCTCTCTTATGAATACTCATCTCAAGACGGCAATACGCGGGCCAGGTGTGCAAACCGACCACTTCCAGCTTCCTCGCTTGGCCTGTCTGTCATGGGCGAACCCAAACAACAGAGGAAGTTTACACCATCTTGAAGAATTTTCACAATGTAAAAAGTTGGACTTGATGGATCCGAGGCGAGTAGAAGTTTTTTGGAAATTAGATGTTGCTTGCGGGCCAGTTATGTTATAAGGGCAATATGGCGAAGTATCCGATATTTCTGGAATTGAGCGGACGCCGGGTTGTTGTGATCGGCGGCGGTGCTGTGGCCGCACGAAAAGCCCAGGTGCTGCTGGCCGCAGGCGCGCGGCTGGTGGTCGTGGCCGAACGCATTGATGAGATGCTGACGGTTCTCTGCCGGGACAATAGCGCCGAGATAATTAAATCCAAGTACTCCAAGAGTTATCTGCCCGAAGCAGTACTCGTCGTAGCCGCAACGAACAACAACCAGCTCAATAAGCAGATCTATAGAGACTGCCAGGAGTTGGAGGTTCTGTGCAACGTGGTTGACGTGCCGGAGCTTTGTGATTTCTTCGTGCCGGCCGTCGTCAAACGAGGCGACCTGCAGATAGCCATCGGAACCGAGGGCCGGTGTCCGGCCTACGCAGGCCATCTTAGAAAGAAACTCGAGGGCATCTTCACCGAAGAACACGGCGAGTTTCTTGCCGAGCTGGAGAAGATGCGAAAACAGATTATTGAGGACGTGTCCGATCCGGCCGACCGCAAGAGTCTGCTCGGAAGGCTGGTGGACGAAAAGTCGTTCGAGTATTTTGTGGAAAACGGCCCGGCCCGGTGGCGAACTTTCGCTGACGAGGTCATCAAGAGCCCGCCAGTGGCGATGGATTAACAAAAAACCTCCATCAAATACACGGCGGCCTCGGCGCCGGACTTGCTTGCGAGGACGTGGAACTTTTCATTCGGATCGCAAGCAACTGCAATCTCCAGCTCTTCGCCCTCGAAGACTTCTGACAGATACGTCGCCTGGACCGAATGGATGTGGGTGCCCAACTTGACCGCCCTTCTCAGTGCATCAAAGCCCCACCGAACATACTCGGTGTTGTTGACGTGGCCGTTCATATCGATTGAACTGTGAGGCACGCGAAGACGCTCAACGGTGCGATAGTCCTGGCGCCGCTCCAGTCGCCTCAGTTCGCCCGGCAAGGCCTTCTGCCCCGCTCCGGGCAGCTCAAGGTCAAGACGGAAAAGGTTCTTAAGACGTTTCGTCTTTTTGTTCACCACCATCCATTCGCTGCCGGCCCTGAACATTTCAGAGCCGTCCCGATCTGTGCCGATGAACTCTCTGGCAGCGACCGTGCGAGTGTGCCCGCTGGGCCAGGTCCTGATCGTGACGTGGTCATCGCGCCTCGGCAGCCTGTCGACCTCTATTCTAATATTCGACAGCACCCAATAGCCACCAAGCTCACTGAGTTTCTTAAATCCGAACCCAAGCTCTTCGGCATGACCGTCCGCGACTTCCTGCAAATACTGCATCAACGAAAATATGCTAATGCGCCCGTCAGCCTGACAGTCAACGGTCCTGACTCTGAATTGCTCTTCTCTGACCTTCACGCCACGAAGATACCAAATCTGCACACCGAACACAACAACGTCGCGCACCGCCGGCCAAAGGCGCCGCGATGGTTGCTTCTGCTCGAAATGCAATAGATGGCCGCCAAGGCGCTTTGCGTACGGCCAGTTGATGGGTATAATAGCCCCCCGCCGAGAAGCTACCGGCCCAAGATCATTATGTGTTGCCAAAGAGAGAACCTTGTTTAAGGAGGCATGTCATGAAAGTAGTATTCAGTTCTTCACCCAGGCGAATCAGTCCAATCGTTTTGATCCTGGTCATTGTCGTTGCTGTGGGCGTATTGTTCGCACACCCACATCAGGCCAAGGGCGTCTTGCGTGCCGGCTCTGCCAGGACTGACATAACGCCTGAAAAGCCGATCAAGATGGCCGGATACGGCTCTCGGACACAACTGTCCGAGGGTATCCACGATCCTTTGCTCGCACGGGTCGTCGCATTCGAGAACAACGGCAAACGGCTCGTGCTGGTCTCGACGGATCTGATAGGCTTCTATGGTGGGACCGCCGACCAGTTTCGCCAGATCATCCTGAAGGAGTTCAAGCTCGAACCTGGCGAGTTGTTTCTCAGTTCCGTGCATACGCATGCCGGGCCTGGTTTGACAATCGACAAGGAGAATGGACATCCCAATAATCTGGAATATACGAAGAAGCTGGAAGGCACACTGGTCAAGCTAGTCCGCCAAGCGTTTGACGATATGGGCCCCGTACGTATCGGCACAGGCGTTGGCTACTCGGCGGTCGGCATCAATCGTCGGCAACTGCAGTTTGACAGATCGGGCAATAGTCAGATAAGGCTCGGGCGCAATCCTTACGGCCCCACCGACAAGGAAGTCCTGGTTGCCAAGCTCACCCGGCCCGACGGCAATGTCTTCGCGGCGCTGTTCGATTACGCCACTCACGCCACGTGTCTGGGAGGCAAGAATCTCATCGTCAGCGGCGACGTCATGGGGCTTGCCGAGCAGTTTGCCGAGAAGATTCTCGGCGAAGAGGTGATTGTCGCCGGATTCGCGGGAGCCTCCGGCAACATCGATCCCTGGTTCAGAGTGCTGCCGGCATTCAACACCGAGCCGGGCTGGATCCCCGAGCCCGTATTGCTCGGAACGTTGCTTGGCGAGGAGGTGGTGCATGTCTTTCGCGATATCGATGGACTTTCCGAAGGCGGCAGGATCGCAGCCGCATTTCCCACGCTCGAACTGCCGGGCAAGCCGCGGAACGAGGGCGAAATAGGAAATGACCAGCCGCCCACACCGCTGAACATTACCGCTGCGCGAATCGGTGACATTGGTTTCGTGGGTCTCGGGGCCGAGGTGCTGACTGAGATCGGAATGTCGATCAAGGCGGCGTCACCCTGCAAGCATACCTTTGTGATAACACACTGCAACGGCGCAGCGTCGTACATAGCGCCCGAGCATCTGCATATAGAGGGAGGATACGAAATCAGGAGTAGTCCCTTTGCGCCTCACGCGGCCGAGATCGCTGTCAAGCAGGCCGTCAAGATGCTCCATGAACTCTAGCAGAGCCGGAAATGGAGACCCGGACGGCGGGGTCTACATAGCAGTCTTCTATCTGGCCGAGGCGCAGGACATCTCGGTGGGCAAGCTGGGGCGCTTCGGCTTTGGGCAGGGAGTGTACTTCTATGCGGGAAGCGCCCAGCGCAATCTCTCCGCACGCCTTGAGCGTCACAGCAGGAAGTCAAAAGCGACCCGATGGCATATCGATTACCTTTCCGTCCGAGCCGAGATGCTCGGAGCGATCACTGTTGCCGCGCCGCGCCATCGCGAATGTGAATTAGCAAAAGAACTCGCGGGAATGTTTGAATTGGCCGCG
>LJTR01000111.1 GCA_001303465.1 Phycisphaerae bacterium SG8_4 | reverse complement strand
GGCAAAAGAAGCCCAATGCCTGGGGACTGTACGACATGCACGGCAACGTATGGGAGTGGTGCCTGGATATGTGGCACAGCAGCTATGAGGGGGCACCGAACGATGGAACTGCCTGGACGGAGGCGCCTACTTTTGAGCCGGTTATGCGCGGCGGTTCTTTCGTTAATCCTGCCTGGTGGCTGCGGTCTGCAAATCACATGAGAAATAACCCGGGTAACAGGTTCAGCTACAACCAGGGCATTCGAATCGTGCGAGTTGTTGAGCCACGCGCGGCTTCGCTGAAGTAGAGAGGACATTGAATGAATCGCAGACAGTTTCTTTTTGGCTCGGCTTTGTTAGCGGCCGGTTGCCGGTTGGGCGGGCAATCGAGGCATCCTGAAGGTCTCGGGCCCATCGTGGATACGCATCAGCATCTGTGGGACCTGACCAAGTTTCGACTGCCCTGGCTCAAGCCAGGTGGAGAACTGACGCGCAGTTTTACACAGGCCGATTATGCAGAGGCGACTAGAGGGCTGGGAATTGCGAAGGCCGTATACATGGAGGTGGGTGTTGCGCGGGATCAGAAACCCACGGAGGCCGAGTACATTATCGAAGTATGTGCCGACAGGAGCAATCCGACCTGTGCGGCGGTGATCGGCGGATTTGTTCTGGAAGACGGCTTCAGAGATTACATCATGCGATTCAAAGGCAGTCCCTATATCAAGGGTGTGCGCCACGGCCTGAACAACCCTGGCCAATTCGAGGATGATCGCTTGATTCAAAACCTGCTATTGCTGGGCGGCCTGAACATGAGTTTCGATCTGGTTATTCCGGCCAGGCTGATCGGCAAGGCGGCGAAAGTCGTCGAGCGATGCGGTGACACACGATTCATCCTGGATCACTGCGGCAATGCCGATCCGCTGGCGTTCACTGCCGATCTCGACTGGGGCCGAAAACCGCAGCATGACGCCGATGCCTGGAGACGTGACATTGAGACGCTGGCCGCCAGGCCTAATATTATCTGCAAGATCAGCGGCATTATCGCGCGCGTTCCAAAAGGGCTGGCGAGCGCGGAAGTCCTGTCGCCCATAGTCAACCACTGCCTGGAAACGTTCGGGCCGGATCGGGTGATCTTTGCCAGCGACTGGCCCGTCTGCACACGAGGAGCACCATTGCGTGTGTGGGTTAATCTGCTGCGCGAAATTGTGAAGCATCGGCCATCTGGCCAGAAACGCAAACTCTTCTGGAGCAATGCGAACAACTTTTACGGCCTTGCATGAAGCGAGCCAAGATCTTACTGATGGAGACATTGCATGAAAACTAAATCACGTCGCGATTTTCTAAGGGCAGTTGCTGCCGGCAGTATTGCAGCGACCGTATCAGGGTGTGCATCCCTTTCAAGCCGCACCAGCGGGCAGAGCCGGCCGAATATTGTCTACATTATCGCTGATGACCTCGGCTATGGCGACCTTGGTTGCTACGGACAGAAGGACATTCGCACGCCTAACCTCGACCGCATGGCCCGCGAGGGCATGCTCTTTACTCAGCATTATTCGGGAAGCACCGTATGCGCGCCGAGTCGCTCGTGTCTGATGACCGGTCTGCACACAGGGCACACCCCCGTCCGCGGCAATAAGGAATACCAGCCGGAGGGCCAACATCCTTTGCCCGCCGAGTCAGTGACCGTTGCTGAGGTGTTGAAGAAGGCAGGCTATGCGACGGGCGCCTTCGGCAAATGGGGACTGGGCTACCCCGGCTCCGAAGGCGATCCGAACAATCAGGGCTTCGATGAGTTCTATGGCTACAATTGCCAGCGCTACGCCCACAATTACTATCCCTACTTCCTGCGGCACAATGGCAAGAAGGTAATATTGGTCGGCAACGAGGGTAAAAAGACGGGCCAATACGGGCCGGACCTGATTCAAAAACAGACGCTCAAATTCATCGAGGCAAATAAGGACAGGCCGTTCTTTTTGTTCGTGCCGCACGTAATCCCACATGCCGAATTGTTCGTACCTGAAGACGATATTGTCAGAAGCTACCGGGGCACGTTTCCTGAAAAGCCGTACAAAGGCATCGACGACGGTCCGAACTACAAGATCGGAGGTTACGGATCGGTCGAGACTCCGCGCGCCAATTTCGCGGCGATGGTCACTCGCCTGGATCGACATGTAGGCGAGATACTCGCCAAGCTTCGCGAACTCGACCTGGACAAAAACACGCTAGTGATCTTTACAAGTGACAATGGTCCACACGGCGAGGGCGGGGCGAACCCGGCCTACTTCAACAGCGGCGGGGGACTGCGCGGCATGAAACGCGACCTTTACGAAGGCGGGATCCGTGTGCCGATGATAGCGAAGTGGCCGGGCCAGATAGAGGCGGGTAGTCGCAGCGATCACGTCTCGGCCTTCTGGGATGTGATGCCGACTCTCGCCGAACTTGCCGGCGCCGAAGTGCCCGCTGATATCGACGGCATATCTTTTGCGCCGACTCTGTTGGGTCGATCGCGGAAGCAGAAAAAGCACGATTATCTCTACTGGGAATTTCACGAGCAGGGCGGCAGGCAGGCTGTGCGCAAAGGCAGGTGGAAAGCGGTTCGCTTACAGGTTGAACGCGATCCGAACGGTCCCTTGGAGCTGTATGATCTACAGGCCGATCCGCAGGAGAAAGACAACATAGCCTCAGAGCACCCGGACATAGTTGGTCGCATGGCCCAGATCATGGCCGAGGCACACACGGACTCGGACGTCTTTCTATTCGGCCAGTCACAGTACCGTGGAGACAGGCGGCAAGAATAAGAGTCTCGACAAGACAAGTCAGACAAACGCGGACTGGCTCAGTCGACGTGACGTGCTTCGCTGCGCGGCGGCGGCCATGGTCCTGGTCGGGGCATCCCACCTTCGTTGCGTTTCACATGCGCAAAGCGATGCCACACATGGGCATCTATTATGGGAAGATCCGGTGTATAACGGATAGAATGATGAATTGCCGCTCGAAGCAGCGAGCTATATGCGAGTCGCCAGGGCCACTCTGAATATCGCGCCCGTCGGCTTTGCGCTGATGATCTCCACAAAGCCGTTGTGGGCCTCGGCGAATCTTTTCACCAGGGCCAGGCCCAGACCCGTTCCTGCGGTTTCGCGCGTCGCCTCGGCTGTAGGGCGATAGAATTGCTCGAATATCTTGTTTCGCTGCCGGTGCGGGACGCCGGGGCCGTGGTCTTCGACTTCGATAACAGTGAATTTGCCATCGGTTCTGGTCCGGACGGTAATCGTTTTGTCGGCGGCCTCGCGGGCATACTTGATGGCGTTATCCAGCAGATTCACAACGATCTGCGTCACGGCGTCGCTATCGAAAGTCGCCTGCTCGATCTGGCCGGGCTCGGTCCGTATCGAAAAGCCCTTCTGCGCCGCATAGGGCCTCATCATTTCGACTACGTCTTCGACGCACTTATTGATGTCACCTGCATTGAAGGCGTATTTCTTGCGTCCCCGCTGGATACGCGAGAAGTCCAGCACGTTCTCTATCAGCCGGCTGAGCCTTTCGCTTTCCTGCCGCATGTTCCCGTAATACTCTGCTGCCTTGTCCTGGGATTTGACCCAGTTCTTCTCCAGCATCTCTGCATACATGCGGATACTGGTCAGCGGCGTTCTCAACTCATGCGAGACGGCCGAGATGAAATCGTCTTTTTTCTGTGCCAACCTGATCTGCGCGGTAGCGCTGCGCCACAGACTTGCCAGTCCCAGAGTCACCGCCAGAAGCACGATTGCAATGATGCTGAAATACCAGATTCGCAGGTGACGGATTTCTCTGTCGATCCAGCCGGGGTCAATTTCTCTGAGGTTCAGGACCAGGTCGCCAAAGCCGAAGTTCAGGATTGCGGTGTAGGCTATCTCGGCATCGTCACGTGCATCTTTTCTGGGAGATAATTCAAAAGCCATGCCCTCGCGCATGAATCGTGATGCGGACTGCTCGATCTGCTCGCTGAGCATTTTCTCATTGAGCCGGAAGCCCTGGAGAAAATGTCTGTCTTCGATTTGTACGTGCCGCAGAAGGAACACCTGCCCGCCGAAGATGGATTCGGCCTGTTGCCGAGCGGAGTCTGAACCGGCCGGCTGACCGGGGACGACCACAGGAAAGAACGGCTCGACACGCACCTGAACCGTCTCGGTTTGACTTTCATCCGGGCTCGCTGTTTGCCTTTGGTCCAGACCTGTCATTTCTTCGGCCTGGGCTGATAATTCCTGGATCTGTGCTTGTAACTGAGCAGGCCTATTCGAAATGACATTCTGCTCAAGAACAGCACGCCTTTGCTCGATCACCTGCGTCTTTTGGCCTCTGCTTTGCAGACTCTCGATGGGATAACTTTGAGACAATTTAGCCTTCTGACCTGCCTGTTCGGCAAACCTGTCCGGCTGAAGTGTTTCCGGCTCCTTCGGTGGCTCGATACTGCTTCCACTATAAGAACTCATCTTCAGGGAACCATTTGTAGTTCCTCGCAGCGCCGGCAGCAGGTTATCCTGTATGTTCTTTTTGTTTGAGGACGCTTCGGCAAAGAGCTTGTTATCGGATTCGGTCAAATCCTGTCTTTGATCGACGTTGTCGTTTGGCGTGATGACGCTGCCGTCCGGCTCAATTTGAAAATTGCCATAGGCCAGTCCCTGTTCCAGACGGCCGGCCAGCGGGCTGCGCAGTACGGGCATTTGCTGCTGGCCTGGCGCCAGATTCTCCGGCACGTAGTAGTATTGATAATCCGTGTACGGGCGGTTTTGCTCGGTCTGCATGAATTCGTCGAGCGTGCGCGTGACATCCTGCCTGATCTGCTCGGCTACGGCGGCGAACTCGCCAAGACGCGCACCTTCAAGGCCCTGCGCCCGTATCCGGATGGAGTGGTATCCCATCCAGAGAAGCCCGCACAGGGCTGCAAGGATGATTATCGATAATATGATGAGCCGTCTATACATTTGCTTCTACCGGCGTCAGGGATATTCACTGTCCGCCTCTTTCGTACTTATAGCCTGCGCCGCGGACGGTTTTTATAATCTGCGGATCTGCGGCGTCACGCTCGATCTTACTCCTGAGTTTGGCGATATGCATATCGACAGTTCTTGTGCCCAATTCGCTCATCGTCTCGTTCCAGACTTCCTTGTAGAGCTCTTCCCTGCTGACGACCCGATTCGGATTGGCGGCGAAGTATTGTACAATTGCGGCCTCACGCTTGCTGATCTCTATTTCGTCTTCTGAGCGTTTTACTTTCAGTCCGGCAATATCGACATCCAGATCCGCAAACCGAAACACCTGCCCGACGGCACGCGCCGGGTCGGTTCGCCTAAGTACCGCGTTGATCCGCGCCAAGAGTTCTTCGAGTGAAAATGGCTTGGTTATATAGTCGTCGGCGCCGAGGTTCAGCCCGGCGACTTTCTCTTTCTCCTGGCCCTTGGCGGTCAGCATGATAATAGGAGTCTGCAAGCCGTCTTGACGCCATCTCGCGCACAGTTGTTCGCCGCTGACCTTAGGCAGCATCAAATCGAGCATGATCAAATCGAACCGCCGGACAGCCACTGCCTGCTCTGCATCGAGTCCGTCCACAGCCTCGGCGACTTCGAAGTTGTGAAACTCCAGGAAGTCCTTCAGAGCCGCGCGGATCTTCTCTTCGTCTTCGACTATTAGTATGGATACTTTTTCTTCGGTAGCCATATCTGCTCCTATGTATATTGTAGGCTATGCAGACGTTGATGTTTTGTAAATGTTCTGTAAAAAAGTACAGCCTTCATTTTACGTCCATTTTACCCAACTCTCAACTGCGACTATCGTATAATTTACATAGTCAAAGAATCCACTTTAAGATCCTTTTCATGAGGAGCAAGTAAGATGAAGTGCGTAAGCAAGAGTCAAAAATGGCTGTATCGGTTCACCTCTCTTTTCGGGATCTGTATGATGTTCTTTATTACGAGTAATGCAGCTGGAGATACTTGCGACCGAACACTGGCAAGTATACCCGTCAAGGAGCTTACCATCTTCAAAGACGGGCATGCCTTTGTTCTACACGAGGGACAGATGGCTGCCGACGCGGAAGGAAATGTCACCATAGACTACCTTCCCAGGCCGATCCTCGGAACGTTCTGGGCCTATTCAGCGGATTCCAATGCCAAACTCGCCGCTGTCGTCTCTGAGAAACAAGTCGCGTCGGTCAAGAGAACCGCTCTGACCATCCCAGAACTTATCGAGGCCAATCTCGGTGCCAAGGTTCGCATTACCGAGGCTGGTCTCGCCGCCTACGAGACCACTATTCTTGGAATTCCGACTCGAAGCACCGACGAGCTCAGCAGTACGGAACCTCCGGGGAGCCAAGAAAAGCTGCCGCAGCGAGGCAGTATCGTTCTGCTTAAATTTGAAGGCGGTGTCAAAGCGGTTCCTATCAGCCGGATTCAGGAGGTTACCTTTCTCGATGAGCCCAAGCTGCAGCTGGCCGGCGAGCAGTTCCGAGACATGATGACACTCAAGCTCGACTGGCCCAGAGGCAAGAGTGAGCGCCAGGTAGATGTCGGAATGGTCTATGTCCAGCGGGGAATCCGCTGGATACCCAATTATCGAATTGATATCGATGGCAAGGGCAACGCCATCGTCAGACTTCACGCGACGATAATTAACGAACTGACGGATGTCGAGGACGTCAAAGCTCACCTCGTGATCGGTGTGCCTAAATTCGCGTTTGAGAATACGCCAGATCCGATATCTTTACAGCAGACGGTGGCACAGCTCTCAAGACACTTTCGTCCCGATAGTCAAGCCGCCTATGCCTTCTCCAATATGATTATGACACAACAGGTCAGAATGCCCGGACGCCACGTTGACGTTCCGGACAACGGCCAGACGCTCGACCTGGGCCCCGACGTTGCGGGCTCCGACAAGAACGAAGATTTGTACATCTTCACGCTCGAACATGTCACCCTCAAGAAAGGTCAGCGTATGGTCGTGCCTGTGGCCGAGTACGAGTTGAAGTATAAGGACGTTTTCGTGCTGGATCTTCCGTTCGGTCCGCCGCCGGAGGTTCGGCACAACCTTAACAGCGAGCAGCAGGCCAAGCTGGCGCAGCTCTACCACGCGCCGAAGGTGATGCACAAGATACGCATAGCCAATGACGCCACATGTCCGTTGACAACTGCTCCGGCACTGATCCTGCGTCAGGGCTGCATTATAGCACAGGGCATGATGACCTATACCGCAGTCGGCACATCAAGTGATCTTGAGCTGACGACCGCTGTAGATATTGCCGTCGAGAAGCTCGACAAGGAAACGGACCGCATCGCAGACGCGGCCAAATGGGATGGTTATACTTACGCCCGGAGCAATCTGACCGGGACCATCGCCCTGACAAACCGCCGCTCCGATACCGTTGTTTTGGAAATACAGCGGTCTGTGCTCGGCAATATCGACAGTGCCAGCGGCGAAGGTTCAATCGTGCACCTGGGCAGACACGAGGGCGGATGGGCCGATCCAAACAGCCTGCCGTTCTGGTGGCCTTGGTATGATTGGCCATACTGGTGGTACCATTTCAATCCCGTTGGCCGCGTGAGATGGGAATGTGAACTCAAGGAGGGCGAGACAATTGAGCTTCAGTACAAGTGGCATTACTTCTGGCGCCGGTAGGCGGTAGCGAGAATCAGCGTCAATCGGTGATCTCAATTTGGTGTTCGTGGTCTCAAGTCTCTTATACTGCTGCTGATTGAGAATTCGGGTTTTTGCGCGGGCAACTGGCTTTACAATAATAGGTTATGGTTTTGCTCGCGGGAATTTACTACCCTGAAGGGTATAGTTGCGGCCAAAGGCCGCGCTGTGCCCTCTGCGGCTGATTCGTTTTCTTGTATATCAGTACTCCTTAGATTATAATCAAGCTCGAAGAGCACACCAAATTAGCTTTCTTTGAAAGAGAAGGACAAACATCATGCGCAGACTCACGGGTTTTACGCTCATAGAACTATTGGTGGTGATTGCTATTATCGCGCTGCTGCTGGCGATACTGATGCCGGCGCTGCAGCGCGTCAGGAAACAGGCAAGGGCGGTCGCATGTCAATCCCATCTCAAACAATGGTGCATCGTCTGGTCGATGTATCTGGACGATCACGACGGTTCGTTCCATCCGGGCTGGGCGCCCTCTTCGGCGGGCTTTGTCCCCATGCACACGTGGCCCAACGTCCTGGCGCCCTATATGAAGAATGACAAGATTCGCTTTTGCCCGGCTGCGAGAAAGCTGCGAAGCGACGGCGCGGTCGATCCTTTTGCGGCGTGGGGCCCCAGCAGCACCTTCAAGATGACGACCGGAAGTTACGGCGTAAACGGCTGGGTCTGTAATCCCTCGATGGCAACGGGTGATCTCTATCCGACAAGAGGAGAGCCCGTCAGCTGGCTCTGGCGAACTATCAATGTCGGTAAGGGTGTGGCGGCAAGAGTACCGCTGTTCTCGGGCTGCAGCACGATTGATGGCAAGCCGCTGGCGGCCGACGCCCCTCCAGGGAATGTGGCCGACATTGCCGATTGGGGTTCGGGCGACTCGGAAATCAAGCGCTTCTGTCTCGCCCGTCACGAGGGCGCCGTAAATGTCACTTTCTTCGACTTCTCTCTTAGAAGGATTGGCGTCAAGGAGCTGTGGACTCTCAAATGGCACAGGGAGTTTGACACGGCAGGACCCTGGACAAAAGCCGGCGGCGCCCGCCCAGAAGCCTGGCCGCAATGGATGAGAAGTTTCAGCGATTACTGAAACGATTGTTGTTGCATCCACATCATTTAATTTGTATGTCGCCGATATTGGGGTATACTTTGTTCGTTTGCATGTTTCTCGAGAAGACTATGGTCAGGGTTAGGGTACTTGCCAAATGCATATCAGCGAATTTCAGGATTTGATTTCGAAGAAATACGAAAAGCGGGACCGCGAGCGAGGCGTCGCGCGGACGTTCATGTGGTTCATCGAGGAAGTCGGGGAGCTTTCCACCGCTTTGGCAGGTGACGACCATGCCAACAAGGTGGAGGAATTCGCGGATGTTTTGGCCTGGCTCTGCACGCTGGCGAACATAAATGATGTGGATTTGGAAAAGGCCTGCTCCAAGTACACGTCAAAGCAAGTCAAAGGGTTCAAGCCGAAGTAGCGTCGGCCCCGTCCTGCTCCGGGGTCTTGCCGTGCCAAGGCAGGCCGGAGAGTCCAAACGCCACGACGTGCGTCAGCAACAGCCACCCCACGCCCAGGATGATGACTCCGGAGATGGGATAGTCGGAATAGGGAGTCTCCAGCTCCTTGATGAGGCTATGGATGATGGCGATTCCCAGTGCCACCGGTGTGACAAATCGGATACAATACATCCACAGCTGCAGCACCACGTAGTTGAACAGTTTGTGCCGCGTACCGCTCAGGCCCAGGTTCAAGACGATGTGGGCCTTGAGCCTGTCGGTTCGATAGAGCCAGCCTACGACCAGGGCCTCCACGATCCCTACAGTGATAAGGCCGTACTGATTCAGAAAATGGTCGACCACGTCGAGCCAGAACAACCCGACATTCGTCGCGAAGAGCATGGAGCCAAAGAATCCGATCACGCAGATACCCGTGATCACCTTCTTGCGCGGAATTGTAAACTTGTCCAGCATTGCCGAGGTGAAGGCCTCAATAATCGATATCGTCGACGATATCCCCGCAATGATAAGCAGAAGAAAGAACAGAAAGCCGAAAACCCGCCCGCCGGGAAGGATTGAAATGGCCTTCGGGTAGGCGACGAACGCCAGCCCGATGCCGTCGCTGACCACTTCGGTGATCTCGCGGTTCTGGGTGGTCGCCATGTAGCCGAGAATGCTGAAGACACCGAAGCCGGCGAGGACCTCGTAAGAGCTGTTCGAGAATCCTACGATCAGGCTGTTCTTGAAGATGTTCGCATCTCGGGCCAGGTACGAGGAGTAAGCAATCATGATGCCGAAACCAAGGGACAGCGAGAAGAATATCTGTCCATACGCCGCGATCCAGACATTGAGATCCGTGATTCTCTCCCATTTGGGTGTCACGTAGTGGCTAATTCCCTTGGAGGCTCCCTCAAGGGTCAGCGCCCAGCCGATGATGACTAGGGTGATAAGAAAAAGCATCGGCATGAGAACCTTCACGGCCCTCTCAATGCCCCTTTCGACTCCGCCGTAGGCAATCGCCCAGTTGATGAGCCAGATCACCAGTACGGCGATTGCGATGGGCCAGCGCAATCCGGCGATTCCCCACATCTGGCTGCCGGAAGGAGCATCTGCAGTCTGATCGAATGGAACCTGGAGAAATTTTGTGAAGAAGAACAAGTTCGGATCGTCACCCCACGCCTGAGTCAGGGAGAAGAACATGTAG
>LJTR01000110.1 GCA_001303465.1 Phycisphaerae bacterium SG8_4 | reverse complement strand
GTGCGGCGTGTCACGATCAGTGATGTTGGGGCCTCCGTAGGTATCAAGGGCGGCGGGATAGATTCTGTCTACGAGCTGAACAATCTGCAGCGCTTCGGCGGGCTGCAGTACGACGGAGCAAGCCTTCAGACCGGCGGTACCGAACACAAAATCTATCGCTGGAATTGGTCACACGACCATCCGAAATTCTCCTACAGGTTTGACACTGCCAGGTACGGCTCTGAAGCGACACATGGCGAGATGAGTTTCAACGTGGCCTGGAATACGCCCGGCGGCTACATGGTCAAAGGCGACAAGCATCTCTTTCACAACAACATCCTGTTGGGCGGCGAAGGCTGTGTCTATCTGTTC
This sequence comes from Phycisphaerae bacterium SG8_4, assembly GCA_001303465.1. Taxonomy (GTDB): domain Bacteria; phylum Planctomycetota; class Phycisphaerae; order Sedimentisphaerales; family Anaerobacaceae; genus SG8-4. The sequence continues at coordinate 11,781 of LJTR01000110.1, read as the reverse complement.
AATCTTCCGGAATGGGCAAGCTCGAACCGGCACAGTCTGGCGGCCAACAATGCCGTGCCTGCCTTCTGGGCCGACAGGCGTAAGGGCAAGGCTGAAATGCTCGCCACACTCAAGAGCAATGTCACCGGAGATATTGCCAGATACCTTAGAGATCCTGAGAATTTGGACTTCAGACCCAGAAAGGACAGCCCGCTCATCGACGCAGCCTCAACGATCAGGCCGTCGGACGTCCCGTGGAAGAATACGGCGATCACTGAGCCAGGCGAAATTGTCGGCGATGGGCAGGACATCGGGGCCTACGAGCACGGAGCGTCTGGCTACTGGATCCCCGGTTTCAAATTTACTCACGCCTCGACCCCTGTGCCGCCCGATGCCACGATAACCGCCAAGAGCGACTGCGACCTGATGTGGCTTGGTGGTTACAAGGCCGAAACTCACGATTTGTATTTTGGCACGTCGGCAAGAGGGGTCGAGACGGCAACCAAGGAGGGTTCGGCATTTCGCAAGACGTTCCACGGTAAGGCAAATGTCTTCGATCCGGGAAAGCTCGATCCCGGCAAAGCCTATTTCTGGCGAGTCGACGCAACTCGCGATGGCAAGACGATCAAGGGAAAGATCTGGAAATTTACAGTCGATAGGCAAGACTTGTGACGTGAATCGCATCAGACAGTGAAAGTGATACCCTTCAGGGTAGTAAATTCCCGCGAGTAAGATCATAAACTGTACTTGTAAAGCTACTTACCCGCGCAGAAACCCGAAATTTCAATCGTGAGCACTAGATATGATGAATTCAAGAAATACAGTCGTGACAATATGCCTGCTCAATGTTCTGGCGTTGAGAAGTGGGCTTCTAGCGAGAGATTATGAACCCACCTGGGAATCGCTCAAGTGCGCTCGGGTTCCCGAATGGATCATAGATGCCAAGTTCGGAGTATACACGCACTGGGGCGTATACTCTGTTGCGGCCTATATGACAAATGTCTACGGCCAGGAAATGTACATCCCCGAAGGTTCCAGGAAACAACCCAGGAGAGGGATGGCCGTTCGAAGATACCACGAGGAGAACTACGGGTCGATCTTCGAGTTCGGCTACAAGGACTTCGTGCCGATGTTTACTGCACCGAAATTTGACGCCGCCGAGTGGGCGCAGGTCATGAAAGACGGCGGCGTGGGATTTGCCGGCATCTGTCTTGTACATCATGACGGCTTCTGCCTCTGGGACAGCGAGTTCACCCGTTGGGACAGCATGGATATGGGGCCGAGACGCGATATTTATGGTGAACTTGCCAAGGAGATCCGCAAGCGTGACATGAAACTGCTGGCTACTTTTCATCACGCCCGCACATACGGTCATCACACGGCCTACGCCGACGGCTTCTCTGAGGCCCAGAAGGCCAGACTCGATATCTTCGATCCTGGGTACAATGACCTTTATCGCAATCCCGACACCGTCACCAAGCAGCAGTTCGGCACTGAGTGGCAGAACAAGATAAGCGAGGTCATCCGCAAGTATCGACCGGATGCGATCTGGTTTGACGGGCTTGCCAACCAGTTGGCCAACGGTACGATCAATGAATCCAGACTGCTCCGGTGCATCGCCGACTATTACAACGCCGGCACGCCTTACGTTGACCATCCTATTATCATGAACAAACTGCCCAGCGGCCGGACCTGGAATTTTCCGATAGGCTTTGGTCTGCGCTGCTACGAGAATGGTCGCGACATGGAAGCGGATGTCCGCGGCGACTGGCTGATCGACCGGGCGATCGGCTATCCCTGGACGTGGGTCAAGAACAAAAAGTACAAACAGGATTCGTCTTACCACATTGTCAGTCTCTGCGATCTGGTCAGCCGGGGCGGCGTCCTGCTGCTGTCTCTCACACCCAAGGGCGACGGCTCGATCCCTGCCGAAGAAGTCCGCATCATGCGGGAAATCGGCGACTGGCTCAAAGTTGTCGGCGAAGGAATCTACGGAACCAGGCCGTGGAAGACCTCCGCCGAGGGCATTGATGTTGATCAATTGCGCACGGCTGCTGAAGATCCCAAGCGTCCCGGTCAGTTGAAGGCCAGTTGGAAATTCCAGGCGTTGGAGTCGAGCAGGGGCCAGGCAATACGGTTTACGCGCAGCAAGGACTTCAGCAGCCTCTATGCCTTTGTCATCGGCGTGCCCAAAAACGGGCAAGTTACCATCAGGACGCTACGCAGGGGCAATGTCGCAAAGAAGGGCAGAGGCATCAGTGCTGTTTCCATGCTGGGCTCGGCGGAAACCATCGACTGGAAGCAGACCGCCGAAGGTCTGACGATAACGTTCCCGGAGTCACTGGCCTGCAAGATCGCTTATGGATTCAAGATCAAGGTCAACGGCCAACTGGATGACTCGCCACGAGAACAATTCGACGACGGTATCGAACGCAAAGGTCACTGGCCCATCTACAACAGTGAGCGATAGTGGAGGCAAAACGATGGGCTGCCAGCCCAAGCAGCTGGTCCCCACGAACGACTGGTAGAGCAGGCTCATAATCAACTTTTCGCAAGCCCCCGAAACGCCGTCAAGAACAATATTAAATATTCAATTGAAAGGGGACACTGATTTCACGGATTTACGCGGTTCTTCTGCCGCAGAACACCGAGTACACAGAACGAATTAGCCCTGGTAGGGGGTATCCACTCGCGACGTCACGGCTGTTCTCGACAAATCACTGCCCCGACAATCTCAAACTTTGCCGCCGGAGGTTGAGCTGCAAAATCAATTGTTCCATTAGCCATTAATCGACCTGTGACGGCTTCGTACATGCCGGTGCCCGAAGCGATGTCCATAATGGCAGTGATGGCATACAGCCCTTCGGTCTCTGTGGGTGTGGCAATCTCCTGATCGGAAGTGATGAAGCGGCTGCCGTCGGCAAATGTGAACTCGTGAGTGGCGACGATATGCTGCACACCACTAGTATCCACAACCGGTGGCTCAAGCAGTGTTACCAACAAATCTGCCTGTTTCTCTTGGCCATCGATAGTAAGTGTGGCCGTTCCGGCGAATTGACTATCATTGATCGCAGAGGTAGCTCCAGTACCCGTAGCATTCTCGATCACTGCCCCGACGAATTCGAACTGCGCCGCCGGCGGTTGGGCCGCAAAATCAATCTTACCGTTGGCTTGAAGGCGACCTGTGACGCCTTCATACATGCCAGTGCCCGAAGCGATGTCCATAATGGCAGTGATGGCATACAGGCCTTCGGTCTCTGTGGGTGTGGCGATCTCCTGATCGGATGTGATGAAGCTGCTTCCGTCGGCGAACGTGAACTCATGAGTGGCCTTGACGTATTGTACGCCGTTGGTATCCACAACGGGCGGCTCAACGACCGTTACCAGCACATCCGCTGTTTTCTCCTGTCCGTGGATCGTCAGGGTGGCTGTTCCGGCAAACTGGTTCTCGCTGATAGCAGAGGTGGATCCTGTTCCAGTCGTATCCTCGACGACTGCCCCGGCAATCTCAAACTGTGCTGCGGGCGGCTGGGCTGCGAAGTCAATCGTTCCGTTCACAACCGTTAGTCGACCCTTGGCGCCTTCGTACATTCCAGTACCGGAGGTAATATCCATAATGCCGGTCAGGATGTTCAGACCTTCGATCTCGGTGGGCGTGGCGATCTCCTGATCGGATGTGACAAGACTGCTTCCGTCGGCGAAAGTGAACTCGTGAGTAGCTTTGACGTGCTGTACGCCATCGGCATCCACGACGGGTGGCTCAAGCAACGTAACCAGTAGGTCCGCCTGCTTCTGCTGACCATGGATTGTCAACGCAGCCGTCCCCGCGAATTGGAAATCGTTGATCGCCATCGTAGCCCCCGTGCCAGTTGTATCCTCAATCACTGCCCCAGCGAACTCAAATTGTGCCGCCGGAGGCTGAGCTGCAAAGTCAATCGTACCCTTGGCTTCTAGGCGGCCGGTGACGCCTTTATACATGCCAGTGCCCGAAGCGATGTCCATAATGGCAGTGATGGCATACAGGCCTTCGGTCTCTGTGGGTGTAGCGATCTCCTGATCGGAGGTGATAAAGCTGCTTCCGTCGGCAAATGTGAACTCATGCGTGGCCACGACATACTGCACGCCGTTGGCATCGACAACCGGTGGCTCGAGGATCGTAACCAGCGCGTCCGCCGTTTTCTCTTGTCCGTGAATCGTTAGAGTGGCTGTTCCAGCGAACTGGTAGTCATTTACTGCTGCCGTAGAACCAGAACCCCAAGTAGAATAAAGGTCGGAAGCAACCGGAGTGTATTCTTCCACAATTGCGGTGCGCGACCAAGGAAAAGCCGCTGTTGATCCACCAATGGCATATATCTTTCCGTTTATCGTGCTAGTGGACAGCGACTGTCTCGCTGTTGGCATTTCTGCCTTGGTCACCCAGGCATCAGTCGCCGGATCATACTCTTCCACGGTCGAAAAGACCGTTGCTGTTGATTTGTAAGACTGCACCCCTCCGATAGCATATATCTTTCCATCCACCACGCTGGTGGTTAAAGCGGTTCTTGCAGTTGGCATGCTGGCTCTCGTCGTCCACGTATCAGTAGCCGGATCATATTCCTCCACGGTTGAAAGAGAACTTGCGTAATCGCAATGCCGTATACCTCCAATCACGTAGATTTTGCCGTCGAATACACTCATACCAGGAAAATGCCTCGCGGTTGGCATATCTGTTTTCCTTGTCCAGGAATCACCGACCGGATCATACACCTCGACTGTTGCAAGGCCCGGTCCAGGGGCATTAGCCACTCCTCCAACAGCATAGATCTTCCCATTCACGACACCAGTAGCCACTCCCGCTCTTGCCGTTGGCATATCGCTTTTCCTTGTCCAGGTGTCCGTCACCGGGTCGTACTCCTCCACCGCCCGAAGGCCGGAGCCCGGTGGACTTATAATACCCCCAATAGCATAAACCTTTCCGTTTACTACACAGGTGGATAAGGCCTGTCTTGCAGTAGGCATGTCGCTTTTCCCTGTCCACGTGTCGGTCACTGGATCGTACTCCTCCACAGTTTTAAGACCTGATTTTGTGTAAAAAGACGTTCCGCCTCCAATCGCATAGATCTTCCCATTCACTACGCTGGTGGAGAAATCATATCTCGCCGTTGGCATGTCGGTTCTATTTGCCCATGTATCTTCTGCCGGGCTCGCTGAAGCTGGACTGAAAAATAAGGCCAGCATCAGGCTGGATAAAATCCACATGGAATTACTTTGGGTCTTGTTTTCTGTTTCTTGAGTCTTCATCTTTTGTTTCTCCTTTCTTCTTCTTGCCGATGGCGCGCGCAGACTGTCTGCGCAGCGTACCATGATGGTATTCCCAGATTTGTATTTCCTGATATTCTTGTGAGGGACTTGTGTCCCTCCGTTCGACTTAAAGTGTTGCTAAGTGCAACTGAATCTCTTTATCATCTATTGGGCCCCTTTCGATTCGGGCCACTGGAGAATTGGAACTCTCCATATGTCCGTCTTACCATGACCTCCCGGGCGGATGCTGGACGGGAAATCACAGAAGTACAGCCAGCGACCGTCCGGCGAAACGGTTGGACAGACATCGCCGAATTCCGAATTGACGGTGGGTCCAAGATTAGCAGGGAAGCCCCATTCACCGTCTTTTGTCTCTCGATGTGTGACATAGAGATCGTAAAATCCCATCCCCTCCGGCCTTGTCGAATGGAAGAACATAAAAAGGCCATCCGATGACAGACAAGGCGCACAAGAGAAATACAGTCCGTTGACGGTAGGTCCAAGATTGACAGCTTCACCCCACGGTTGATCTGTGGAGTCCCTCCGGCAGATCCACAACTGACCCGGGCCAAAACGCATGGATGTGAAGATGATCTCCAGGCCGTCTGCGGACAGTACCGATGCGCCGTCATAGTAAGGACTGTTGATATTCTCCCCGGCATTTTCAGGTGGCCCCCAGTCATCCTTCGTGCTGGAGCGATGGGAAACCCAGATGTCTCCGTTTCCAAGGCTGCCCTTGCGATAGGAGAAGAAGTACAGGCTCAATCCATCGGCCGAGGGGCACGGCCAGATGTCCCATCCTTCAGAATTGACCTGCGGCCCGAGATTGACCGGCTCACCCCAATCAGCCTCGAGCGAGCTTCTCGAAGACATCCAGAGATCCTGTGTACCCGTACCTCCGGGTCGATCGCCGCAAAAATAGAGCGACAGTCCATCCGAAGAGAAGAACGGCGGCCCTTCGTCGTTGACGGTATTGATGGGGGGACCCAGATTTACCGGCTCTCCAAAAACAAAACCGGGCGGTTGCTCCGCCACAACCACTCGATTCGATAAGGCTTCGACGTACTGAGCGTATGCGGAGGCAAAGAACGAGGCCTTGGCATCTGAAGCATCCGTTTCCAGCGCTTTGCCGTAGTGACGGATCATCTCCTTACAATGATCCTGCAAACTCTGTGTGCCGGCCAAAAAGTCCTGATCGGCATCAACTAGTCCGATTCTGTAATAGGGAGGCCCGAGGGTGAAAGCAAGTCGTCCTGTTCGACTTCGACTTGCATAGGTCACCTGGCCGGACATAACTTTCACGGCATCGTGTTCTTTGCGATCATACTTCCACAATCCGGCCCTCACTTCAGGATTCTCCTGGCCCGCCAGGTAGATGCTGCTTGCATCAGCGGCCCAGGCAGCCTTCCAGATGCCCGGAGGCCCTATCCAGTTCTCAACGAGCGAACCGGTGGCGAGATCGATGACATTCAATTGATCATATTCGACAAACGCCACAAATCTATTATCAGGGGACACCGAAGGACATGCGTCCATGCACTTGGGCAGAGCGCACATCAGTTCCGGCGCATTCGGATTGCTGAACCGGACCTTGTAGAGTTCCTTGTTAAAAGGCCAATAGTAGTACAGCCCCGCGGAGTCGCCAGCCCATGAAGGCCAATCTCCCTTTGCGATACGTCTTGCCTGGGTCCCGTCGGGCCGAATTATCCATATCTCATTTTCGATGGTAGAACGAGGCTGGTATTTTGGCTCGCTGCTTGTAAGGTCTGACAATGGAAGGACCTGGCAATCCCGCACAAAGGCGATCCACTGACCGTTTGGGGACCATCGCGGGTTCTTGCCGGGAACGGTCAGGAGCGATATCTCCCGGGTATCCACATCAAGGAGAGCTAAACCGCTGAATCCGGGAGTACCCAAGCTGAATGCAAGCTGTTTACCATCAGGAGACCAGTCAACCTGGAATCCGCTCTCGATAATGAATTCTGTCCCCCTGGTTGTGAGTTCCCGAAATCGTTCCTCTGCCTCCAACATCGGAAGGAACGCTTTGCCTTCTGGTTCCCTCTCGGATGCATGCCATGGCAGGCCGGCACATAGCATATCAAAGACGTATTTCGTGGATCGGTCATCAAAATGGGAAGCGGCGCTGGAGCTGGATGCCGACACGTGTAGAAGGATGTCTTCTGCGGTCTCGTAGTTGCCAAGGCCGACATATGCGCAGAAGCTGTAGAACTGGAGCAGAGATTTGTCTATTGCACGTTCAGAGAATTCCTTTGATATTTCAATGGTTTCGTCGTATCGGCCAAGGGAAAGAAGGCACTGACAATATTCGGATAGATGCCTGTCCAGGTCCTTGCCTTGAGTACCTGGAAACTCAAAAAATCGCTCATAATCTGAGACGGCCTGATCGTATTGTCCCAAGGCCATGCGAGACTTAGCCTGCAAGCAATAGCCCAATGGATCTTCGGGGCGACGAACGATCATTGCCAAGGCATCTTCAACAGCATCTCCATGGGATCCTGACGCATTGAAGATAAAGGCCCGTAACTTGCGCGACTCATAGTGGCCGGGATCTGTTTGAAGGGCTTGCTTCAGAAAAGAAAGGGCTTCGGGGATGGACAAGGTTGTCAACGCCTGCAGATAATATGCCTCTACGGTTTTTGGAAGAAGCGTCTGGGCCCGCTGTTGATGGAATTGCACCTTCTCAAGTTTCTCAGCTTCCGAGGCTTCGCTTTCCCAGTAAATCCGAGCGAGCAATGAATGCGCAATTCCTGCAATTTCGGGGCCCTCATTCAACAGACGGTCCAATGCCTGGATGGCTTGATCGGAACGCTTACCTTCAATGAGTGAAGCAGCATAGAGCAGCTTCGCTTCTGAGCCGACATGGGTGCTATGCATAACGGATTTCGCCACGTGGAAAGCATCACGAAACCTCCGCCTCATGAAGGCGTCTCTGGCTTTGGAGAGAGTGTCCCGATCCAATACCGACTTCACATTCTTTAGTCGGATATTGTCTCGATACAAAATGATGCCGCTACCGATGGAGACGACAGTCAAAATCGCCGCCAGTACGACGATAATGGCCTGAGATCGATTTCGCCGTACATACCTTTTGAGGCGATAGACAAGGCTAGGTGGAACAGCGAGAACAGGCCTGCAATCCAGGTGGCTCTTGATATCGGTGGCCAGGGCATGAACCGTTTCGTACCTTCGGGAGCGGTCTTTCTCCAGGGCTTTGACGGTAATCCAGTCCAGATCGCCCCGCAGCATCCTTCCGAGAAGGTCGGGCGTGGTCCCGCGGCGAGCTGCTATCTCAGGTAGTGTGTCTGTCAGTGTGCCTAACCTGGTCGATGGGCGAACCGGCTCTTTTTCGCGGATTATCCTCTGCATTTCCAGATAGCCTGCCCTGCGGAGCTCGTCCTCGCTGAACGGCGTGGTTCCTGTGAGCAATTCATACAGCAAAACGCCAAGTGAGTAGACATCAGAGCGGGTGTCGATATCGAGATCGCTCAATTCCGCCTGCTCCGGACTCATGTAGGCCGGCGTGCCGATCATCTGAGCGTATCGCGTGAAGTATGTCTTCTCGGTGAGCTTTTGATTGGTCGCCTTGGCGATACCGAAATCGATCACTTTGGGAACCGGCTGGCCGTCATGCGACGTAACCATAACATTCGATGGCTTGATATCTCGGTGAATGATCCCCTTCTGATGAGCGTGCTGGACCGCACTGCACACTTGCTGAAAAAGTCGCAGACGTTCCGGGGTGCTGACTCTGTTATTGTCACAGTATTCGGTTATAGAGACACCCTTGACCAGTTCCATCACGAAGTAGGGGCGGCCGGTTTCAGTGGCGCCGGCATCGAGAACTCTGGCGATGTTGGGATGGTCCATCATGGCAAGCGCTTGGCGTTCGGCCTCGAATCGGGCTATGACCGATTTCGTGTCCATACCCAGTTTTATGACCTTCACTGCGACCCTTCGCCGGATGGGCTCAGTCTGCTCGGCCATATAAACCACCGACATGCCGCCTTCGCCGATTCGCTCAAGCAGCTTGTACCTTCCGATGACAGTTCCGGGCTCCTCTGAAATATCTGAATCCTCCGGAGCCGCGTCTGCATCGAAAATCGGTGATTCGAGAAAATCCCCCGCCCCGTCGTGCGCCTTGAGTAAGGCCTTCACTTTTTCCCGAAGGTCAATATCCTGGCCGCAGGCTTCCATAAGGTAAGATTCTCGATCTGGACCATTTTTGTCGAGTGCTTCTGAAAAAATTGGCTTTATGCGTTTTAGATCGCTCATGACCTATCTCGATGTCTTCAGCTTTAGTTCATATTACAATGCGTAGTCAGCAGAAAGAGTGCGCCAGAAATAATCGATGTTTTTGAAAAACTTTGCCAGAAACTTGATGCCATGAGTAGAAACATCTGAGTTTCAAGAAGGCATCCATGAAGCCCCTGGCCTAAACATTATTATCCCGGGTCATTTCCTGATAAAGCCAGGCACGCCCGAGAGCCCAATATCTGTCAACTGTCCGCCGCCCTGTTTTCAGGACTGCAGCGATCTGCTCAAGCGTCAGACCTGAAAAATAGCGCAGTTTGACAACTTCCGCGAGTTGGGGGTCTTCGGCAGAAAGCCTATTCAGAGCCTCATCCAAAGCGAGAACATCATCTATCGAATCCTCCTCAATTGTAGAAACCTTGCTCAGCCCAATTCTCTGATGTTGACGCGTTGTCGATAAGGATCCGCCGCATTGCCTCTGCGGCAGCAGCGAAGAAATGCCCTCGGCTATCCCAATTCTGTACATCAGTTCCAACAAGTCGAAGATAGGCTTCGTGAACCAATGCAGTAGCTTGAAGGGTCTGGCCAGGCGACTCGTGCGTCATCCTTTGCGCGGCAAGAAGACGCAGTTCTTCATAAACCAGAGGGAGCAACTCGTCCGCAGCCTTCGGATCTCCACACTCAATAGCATTCAGAATTCGTGTGACATCACTCATGACTCTTCTTTGCTCCGGATGTCTCAGTTGCGTCACACTATTGTACCAAGAACTCAGCAACGACTCAAATGTTGTACACTACCTAATCGACCTCTACGAAGCCCCGAACAAATCAGAGGAAGCTGGGCGCTGGCGAGCAAACTGACACAAATAGACGATATTGACCAGTGAGAGAACGTGCTCAAAGTCACCTTTTCCAGGTGCTGACGAAGGTCGCTTAGACAAGGTGACATTCTGTCGCTAAAATGTCTCCAAAGACCTTGATTTTTGCCCTGAAATCGGTTGATAAATATCATTCTCCTGACCGAATAATGACTTTTTCAGGTACGCGCTAGTTTTCAATTTCCGATGCTAATATCTTGATGGCTCATACATCTTGATACACACGCCTCAGAAGAAGAATGGCAACAAGGGCCTGACTAGTATTTGACGTTGAACTCTTCCACAGGTGCACAGTGTCCCATCCTGCAGAGGGAAGAATGCCGGCCCCAGGCGAACAGATCATTGAAGTTGGTCACACGAGCCTTGAAATAGAGCAGGCAGGCAGCGTAGAATAGCGTGGCGTACAGTGCCGCAGCGCCGCTGATAAGGGTAGACGGGAGATATCGGCTCTGACAACTGTTTGTATCTGGCGGCCTGCCGGCTTTGCGAAAGAGTGGGAGACTAAAAGATGATGAATAGATCCTGTTTCGTATTTTCTGCAGTTCTGCTCGTTACGGCGACAGCCCAGGCCCGTGCGGAAGTACCATCACGAATGGACAAGGGTGCGGACGGGCAATCGCGGCCCAATATCCTCTTCATGCTGACCGATGATCAGCGGTTCGACGACCTGGGCTGCATGGGGAACAAGATCATTCAAACGCCCAATCTCGACAAGCTCGCCGCCGACGGAGTGATCTTCAACAACGCCTTTGTCACCACGGCCATTTGCTGCTCCAGCCGGGCCTCGATCCTCACCGGTCAGCACATGCGACGTCACCGGATATACGACTTCGCCACGCCGCTGTCGTCCGAAGCCATGGACAACACCTATCCGGTTCTGCTGCGAAAGTCGGGCTATCGCACCGGTTTTCTGGGAAAGATGGCCATTGGAAGTCCGTCGCAAGAGATTCGTCACCTTTCGCTGCCGGCCGATAAGTTCGACTTCTGGTTCGGTTTTCCACAGTCGATCAACTTTCGCCAAGTCGTCGACGGCAAGGAGCGGTTCCTGACGACTCTGTTGGCCGAAAAGGCCATCGAGTTCCTGCGGACGAATCCGGCGGACAAGCCGTTCTGCCTGTCGATTAGTTTCAAGGCGCCGCATGGACCGTGGAATTTTTTCGATCCCCATGTGCCAAACCCGTATGATAACGCGGAAATTCCCCCGCCGGCCAGCTACACCAGACAAGCCTACGAAGCCCAACCCGAGTTCCTGCGCAAATCACTCAACGGCAGTGGCAAGTGGCCCGAAGATCCCCACAAGCGCTTCCTCGACAACGCACGAACATGCTACCGGCTGATCACGGGAATGGACTCGGCGGTGGGCCGGATCATG
>LJTR01000109.1 GCA_001303465.1 Phycisphaerae bacterium SG8_4 | reverse complement strand
GAGAAGCGGAGCGATCCTGGCGATGGTCTCGCTGCCTGATTTCGACCCTGCCAAAGTCGGCACGACCGATCCGGACAACTTCCGCAGCCGGACGCTTACCGATATGTATGAGCCGGGCAGTATCCTCAAGCCGATCGTCACCGCGATTGCCCTCGATGCCGGGGTAGTCAATACCACCGAGAAAATATTCTGCGAACACGGAGACTATCACGGCGAAGGCTTCGGCCGGATCGGCGAGTACAAGGAAGGATTTGGCGACCTGACGGTGCGCGAGATCCTGATCAACTCGAGCAATATTGGAATGGCCAAAATCGGACAGAGACTCGGCAAGGAAAGACTCTACGAAGGGCTCAAGCTTTTCGGCTTCGGCGAGAATACGGGGATCGAACTGCCCGGCGAGATCCACGGCTGGCTGAGCACGCCGGATGAATGGACCGGCTACAGCGTCACCCGCATACCGTTCGGCCAGGAAATAAGTGTCACCGCCATGCAGTTGATCCGAGCTTATTGCATACTCGCCAACGGCGGCCGTCTGGTGAGTCCGTTTCTGGTCAGGGCGATTGTCGACAGCAATGGAAAGATCACCGAGCTGAAGCGGCCACCGCCACCGGTTGGCTACATAGTCAAGAGCGAAGTTGCCAAATGGGTCGTGGGCGAGGCCATGGTCGGTGTAGTCAATGAGGGAACGGGCAAGAGGGCACAACTTGACGACTGGCAGGTATTCGGCAAAACCGGCACCGCAAACATAGCAAATAGCGACAGCAGAGGTTATTCCAACCGCGACTACGTTGCGTCGTTCATTTCCGGCGCCCCGGCTGAGAATCCGGCCATCGTCGTGCTGGTCTCAATCCGAAAACCCAACCGGTCGCTCGGGAAAGGCTATACTGGCGGAGTCGTTTCCTCCCCCGTAGCGCGTGAAATAATCAGAAGAACCCTGAAGTACCTCGGCGTCGAGTAGGGCTGCGACTTGCGACTGCGGTCTCGGCTTTGGCGCCTGTAAGAAAATGGCCAGGATAATTTACGCCGTCGCAGGGGAAGGATTCGGACACAGCAGCCGGTCACATCTAATAGGGCAGAGACTGCTCGATGCGGGCCACGATGTGATGTTCGTAGGCTCCCAGAAGTCGCTGCTGTATCTCAAGCAGTATTTCGGCGAGCGGGTCAAGGAGGTGTTCGGGCTCTCATTCGCATTCGAAGGCGAGCGGATAGACAAATCCGAGACTCTAAAGCGTAATCTCTTGAAGCTGCCTGAGGCGAACAGGCAGAATGACGAGCTCTTCAAGAAGCACTTCGAACCGTTCGAGCCGGAGCTGGTGATATCGGATTTCGAGCCGTTCAGCGCATGGTGGGCCTGGAGGAAACACGTGCCTTTTATCAGTATCGATCATGAGCACATGCTCACCCTCTGCAAGCTGGACCACCCGGTCAAGAACTGGTTCTCTCGTCTGACGGCCAGTGTCGTCACCGAATGTCACTACGTGGGGGCAGTCGTCTACATTGTCATCAATTTCTTTAAAGCACCGTTGCGAATCGATTCTGCCGTCCTGGCGCCGCCGATCGTCAGGCCCATCGTCGGCGAGTTGGAGGCGACTGCAGGCGAGCACATTCTAATGTACTCGACAACAGGCACCGGCCGGGACCGGCTGCAGAAGACCCTCGGCAAATTCCCCGGCCAGACGTTCCTAATATATGGTTTTGACCAGTACCTGGAATGCGACAACTGCGTTTTCAAGAAGCGCTCGACCGAAGGCTTTCTCGCCGACCTCGCGGCGGCACGAGGAGTAGTAGCATCGGCCGGGTTCTCCCTGTTGAGCGAGTGCATGTACCTCAAGAAGAAAATGCTTCTGCTGCCGCTGGCCGGGCAATACGAGCAGATAATAAACGCACGCTACATAGAGCAGCTCGGCCTCGGAATCGCAGCCGAGAAACTCAACGAAGTTAAAATAGCCCGCTTCCTCGGAGAACTCGACAAGCCTATACCGACCGACGAGAGGATCATCTGGCCCGACAACCAGAAATTCTTCGACATCCTCCAGAGAGAGCTCAATAGACTCGAAACGCCCGTGAGCATTGAATTGTCAGAGTGACGTCACCGCAGGCGCTGCTTTGAATCTCGCCAGCCCAGAACCTCTGGATTTATGGGCAAGGCTATGTCATCCTTCGTATCGGTCTTGCCATCCGGTCCGGGACTGAGAATCTTCCTGTTATCGATATCAACGATATACTCTTCGCCGTAGGCACGGGCCTTCATACTCACTTCTTTGCCAAGCCTCTTCTTTAGAACAATCTGCAGAAGATCATCCTTTACCAATGTGTGGGTAGTTCTTGCCGGGTCTGCACCGCGGAAGAATCCCGCCGTTCCCATGGCCCGTGAGCCGAGAGGATTGTAGCATCTGTAGATAAAGGACAACAGGCTGTGCTCTTGAAGTGGATCGTGCTCGTCGAAGGGGTAGATATCCGGCCATACTGAAAGTCTATCACTCCGAGCATTTCCTAAATGGCACTGTGTGTTTAACCAGTCTTCGAGATGGTTCCTGTGCAAACGCAATGTCGAGTTTCGTTTGAACAGTGGCGTCTTTGCGATGGCATTGGAGCCCATGGCCTTTGAGATGGAGCTTTTCAGGAAGAGATACTCCGACAGCACGCTGCTTCGCAGCGACATATGTTCGTCTGTAAAAGGTACAAAATGCTCTGACAACAGTTCAACTGTTTTGATCACAGTTCCTGCGTCGTTGACGATGGCATTGACCGTCTCAATATTTTCCTTCATAGCCAGTAGACAGATCAACTTGGCGAAAAGCGTCCGAGCATTGACACTGAGCTTCCTTAATACCGAGTCCAGCTCGATCAAGTCGGCCGTGAGGACCTCGACATTGCGTTGTTCGATCTTCAGGAATGCATAGACCTTATAGAAGCGGGCCAGCTCTAATAGATTGCTCATGCGCATGACCTTGTAATGAGCAGTCAGCTCCGTAAGGTCGGCGATCTCCGCGAAGGCATCCAGTCGCCCTATCGCATACCTGGCTTGTTCCATGTTCGCCCATACGCGCTCTATGTCTTTGGAGTAGTCTCCGAGGATCTCGGAGATTTCCGCCGCAGCCCCCTCCTCTATAACTGCACGGATCTCACCGCTCATATCGACGTCTTGTTGTGTCAATCCGATGGCGGGGGCACCCGGATGGTCGAGTTCTTCCTTTACCAGTGTCTTCAGGATTTCGAAGCTCTCGGCACATTCCGGCGGAGCAGAGTGGATATCCGTGAGCGTGTAATCGTTGGGTATTGGCGGCGCATCGAGGCTCCACAACAAGAAGAAAGCACCCATCAAAACTACGGACGTCACCACACCGGCGGTCGCAATACGCTTGCCTCTGAGCATGCCGCCGCTGCGACCGATTCTGACAATACTGATAATCCCGACAACTATAGCCGGTATCCCGGCCAGCACAAAAAGCAGCACACTCAAGATCCCCAATGCCAGAGAGATGATCGCCAGTTTACTGGTTTTTGCATTGACACACACATTGTCTCTGAGGACATGTCGGCAAGATCCACAGATCCAAACGTTGTCCGGATTCTCATTGCCACATTTTGGACATTTCATCTGTGCTTTCCCTTTGGCTAGGATATGCCTGCTTTTTAGCAACTGCGCATCTAATCGTGTACGAGCAATGAGTCTGCTTGACCCTGTGGCTCACTTCCGAGCAAAGGCATGGCGCCTCTTCGGATGTCGCCACCATCCCAGAAGGTGTAGATGTTGTCGTCGTCAACGCCGCAATAGGGAGCTTTCTCAAAGCGTACGTGGGTGTCGACGAACAAGACGTTCTGTCCGTCTCCCTGGTGCTGATAGGCGTTGCCGATCTTAATGGCTCCTCCATCACCCTCGGGAACGAAGAGGCCTATGCTTTTGGGCTCTGCCATGGGAGATTCTATGAAAGGATTCCTGTCGGCTGCTATCACCATTCCGGGATTGCTCGACGGCTTCAGCCGGTGAACGCCGAAAGGCATATGATATGAATAGCTGACACGCTCGGATGGCACCGCGCCAAAATCCCATAGATCGTGAAGTCGCCTGTCTCCTACGCCCTCCTTAGCCGGGTCGAAAACGCCGGTTCCTGCATCGCCCCTGCAGACAAAGTCGGACAGCGGGAGCGAGAATCCGTACTTTATAAGGAGGTAGAAGCTGGACGAAATGGTTCCGACCCCACGGGCGCCTTCGGCCGTCAAACCGTAGGCACTGCGTCGGTCCTGCGCCATCCAGTTGGGTATCCGCCTGCCCCACCTGCTGTCCGGCCCACCCGAACGAGGGAACTCGCCATCGTAATCGTGGGCGTAGCCCAGCATTGCCATTCCAATCCCCGACAGATGTGTCGCACAAACAGCTCGAAAAGCTTGCTGCCTAACATGATCCAGAACCGGGAGCAGGATCGCGAGCGCCACCAACAACGTGAGCACGAGTACAACAACTCTGATAGTCTTCAACCGATGAGCGGCATGAACCGCTGCCGGGAGGGGCACGTGCACATCACGTCGATTCTCTTCGCTCACTTTTTCACGTTGCATTTGCATTCTCCCTTCGAACCACTCACGCAGCTCTCCCAAGCTTCGGACCGTCTTGCTCCGATCCGTCCGTCGGGGTCAATTATGCTTGATCGGGGGTTGCTTTACAATTCTTTTGTCTGGTGTCAGATTGCGTCATCTCGACCGCAGTCCCGATGCGAGTCGCGGCGCAGTGGAAAGATCTATTCAAATAGATTCTTAGGCGCAGCCTTATCTGAGCGAAGCCGACTGGGCTCAGAATGACGGGTCGTTGAAGGAGGACTCACCGATGTAGTGCGCCTGGATGCAAAGCTGGATTATCTCACGGGCCAACGGGGCGGCGTCGCTTGAGCCGTGCTGGCCGCCTTCGACGACGACGGCGACTGCAATCTTGCGCCCTTTGCTGTCGGCGGCGAAGCCTGCGAACCAGGCATGGAAGGGTCTCTCGGTCGAGCCGGTTTTGCCGTAGACTTTCACATCCTCGGCTGCCAGTACACTAAGGAGCGGCTCGAATTGAGCGAATGCGGTTCCGCCGGGCTCGCTTACGCATGCCATCGCGGACGATCGCCAAGGTTTCATCTGAGATGCCAAGATCGACGCCCGCCGATGATCGAGAATCGCAGAACAGCCGAGGCAGCTTAAAGACGCCCCCCCTGGCGATGGTCGCCATTATATTTGCCACCTGCAGAGGGGTGACGCGAAGAGACCCCTGGCCTATGCCGAAGAATTTTCTTTCGCGCGGCGCCAGCGGCGGTATTTCCTCGAAACGCAGCGCCTTGCCGACAATGCTGCTCGATATTTCGCCGGGCACTTGGCCTAAGTTTCTGCGTAGTTCGGCTCCGTCGACCTCGGCGATTGAATACGGCGCAGCAAGCACATACTGGCCGCAGCCGAACTCGAAGAGCCACTGCTGCAAAGTCGCCGGCTCGAGGCGGTCGGCGAGGCGCGAAAAATAGACGTTGCAACTGCCCTTGATGGCGTTGCGCGCATCGTTGTTCCATCTGAGATCATGACCCGCCCGACTGCGTTTGAATATCAAGCAGTTGGGCCAGCCCCCCGGGGCCGGCGCGGCGGGGCAGTTGATAATTTCCGCCGGGGTTACCTGCCCGGCTTCCAGCCCGGCGATCAGAATCAACGGCTTGACGACCGAACCGGGCGGATACTGCTCTTTGATCGCCCGATTTACCAGTGGCCTGTTGGGATCAGCACTCAGGGCGCCGTAGTCGTACCGGACACGATTCAAATCATAGACCGGCAGCGAGACCAGGGCGAGAATGTCGCTGCTTCCAACGTCGATGACCACCGCCGAGATGCTGGGCTTGCCAAGACTCGGACTGTGCGGATGTTTGAGCAGACAGTCTTCTATGTCACCCTGAAGCTCGATATCCAGCGTGAGCTTGACGTCTTTGCCGAATTGAGTGGGGGTGTCGACCATGAGCTGGCCGTCAATGTCGGTGGCTTCTTCCCCGCGCCGGCCGCGGAGGACCGCCTCGCAGACGTATTCGACGCCGGGTGTCCGGCCGCACACCTCCCCGTCCCGATAGCTTGCCAATTTGTCCTCGGCGAAGAACTCCTTCTCGCTTTCCTGCGTCGCCGGGCCGACCCAACCTATCGTCTGGGCGGCAACGGAACCGTAAGGATAGAACCTTTGCTCCTTTGCCGACATATGGATTCCCTTCGTGTCCATGAATTCCAGTTGAGCCGCGAAGATATCGTCGTCGGTCTTCAACTCCAACAGCGGGTTGCTCTGATGCATTTCGATTATGTCGACCTTGCTGATGAGCGTGAGCCGTTCATTCGGATCGGGCACCTTTTGTTCAAAATCCGCCCTTGCCTTGGAAATCGGGACACTCCTTCCTATGCTCTTGTAATAGCCGAGCAATTCAGAGTTTGGGAATTCCTTTCGCCAGGCCCGCATGATCCGCAGGTTCCAGACTCTTTCGTTGATGCTCTGAATCTCACGCGATATCACACCAGGTTCGACTGCCTTGAATTGCGCGCACTTGTCGATTATCTGACGCAGGCCATCGGCATTGTCGCTGATCGTATCGTCGACCTTGGCACTCGCAGCCTCGGGATCGACCTTCTTTGACGCCCTCAAAAGCATGGCATCTTGCACACGCCTGTCCAGGAAGCAACTGATTTCATAATCAATGTGCAGCCAGAATTGGGGCCGGTCGGTGGCTAAGACATTGTCATTTCGGTCGAGTATTCTTCCTCTGACTGTTTTGAACTGTTCGTATTGACCTCTTCGACGTTTCAGCTCTGTGATTTCATGTTGGACCGACGAGGCGCTCAGCAACTGCATGTGCGCCAGGCGCAGCACGCAAACCGCCAGCAGCAGCAAGCTGAAGACGACAAAAACTCTGATTCGCTTCTCGTACATATCTAGCTGCCAATGCCCATCGATAACAAACCGTTTCTAACGTCGCCTTAGACGATTTATCTTCATGTTCATGCACCAGGCCAGGGGCATGAACAGAAGCGGCCCCAAGATGCTCGAGCAGACGGACGTCCAGAACAGAACGGTGTGGACGTTTGGCGCAAGCGGCTCGCTCCGTATCAGAACGGCCAGCAGATGAGTCAGGGTGCCGGCCAGAAGTGCTGTAGCAAAAATCGCAAGCGCCTGATGGGGCATCTTTCTTATGGCAACTACGCGATGCAGATAGGCCAGCACGGTGCCGCAGACACCGAAACTTATCGTGTGCGGGCCCATGGGTATGGGCGAGCCTATGAGATCGGCTGCTAGACCTATTGCGAAAGAACTTACTATCGCATCGGAAGTGCTACAGTGAACGGCAAAGAATACCAGAAGTACCAACAGCAAATCAGGCTTGAATCCGAAACGCGCCAGCATGCCCTTTTGCAGAATTGTAGCGGCAAGAATCAAAACTGCAAACCGAAACCAGCGCATCTCATTTCCTCAGTCGATTCGAACCTGGCTACTTTCGCGGATTCATTATGATAATGGCTACGTTTTCCAGTTTCTCGAAGTCACAAACCGGCTTGACCGTTACGTCCACCAGCAAAGGACTCTCACGGCTCGTCTTGACCTGCGCCACCGTTCCTACGATCATGGGGGCGTCCAGGAACTTAGCCTGGTTATTGCTGGCAAAGACCTTGTCGCCAATCTTTACCTTGTGAGCCTTGTCCAGTTGCAGGATCTTGGCCGAGTTGTCGCCATTGCCCTGCATCAACCTTTCAACACCACCAACGCTCGCCGGCATCCTGCAAGTGGGGTCCGTGAACAGCTTGACATGCGCCGTCCCGGCTGAGAAATCTGATATCGTCCCGATGATGCTGTTATCGCCCAGCACATACTGACCCTTGACCATACCGGTGCCCTTGCCGTAGGCTACCGTCAACTCTCCGCGAGCACGATTGGCCGTGATGACGTCGGCTACTATATAATTCACGCCCTCCCATTTGTAGGTGTTGTAAAGACCGTAGAGCCTTTCGAATTTTTCACGCTGGGCTCTCAACAGCTCTTCGAGGTTATCACAGTGGTTCTGGAGTTTGTCGTACTCTCTGCGGGGAACCACGTCCTCAAGCGTTTGGTTAGTATTCGCCGTAAGTGCGAAATCTCCGCCAATGCTCAGAGGCCAGCGAAAAACATGTACGAAGCCAAGCTGTAACTTACCCGTCAGATTTTGCGGGGCCAGCAGCAGAATGAATCCGCCCAACATGAGCCATGTAAATAGCATCCGCCTGGAGACTTTTGTATGCTTCCTTGCCATTGCCGTATGCCGCCAGCTTCTTGGGCGACAAATGACGCCCCGCTCGCGACGAGTTACTCCCACCCATAATGGTTGTGGTCCATAGTATCCTTCCACAACTCCAGATTTTCCAGGTACACGCTGGTTCCGCGCGCCACGCTGCTCAGCGGATCATCAACCGTTTCGACCCTCAGGCCGGTCGCATTTGCCAGAACGGTATCCATACCGCGCAGAAGCGATCCGCCGCCGCACAGGTGAATGCCGTTGTCAATCAGATCCGCGGCCAGCTCCGGCTCAGCCTTTTCCAGCGTCTGCGTCACGGTCTCGATGATTGCAGCGATGGGGTCGCGCAGAGATTCACGGATCTCTTCACTCGTGATGACAATCTTTCTCGGCAGGCCCGAGATGGTGTCCCTGCCTGCAATCTCCATAGTCAGCTCCTCTTCGAGCGCAGCGGCAGAGCCAACCTGAATTTTGACTTTTTCAGCCCTTGCCTCGCCGATGAGAAGGTTATATGTCTTCTTGAGATGGCTGATCACCGCTTCGTCCATATCGTCGCCGCCTATGCGGATCGACTCGGAAGTCGCGATATCTGCCAGACTCATGATAGCCACTTCCGTCGTTCCCCCGCCTATATCGACAATCATCGATGCGGTCGGATCGGTAATCGGCAGCCCGGCGCCAATTCCCGCGGCCATCGGCTCATCGACCAGATAGACTCTTCGGGCACCTGCCCGCTCGGCGCTGTCTATCACCGCCCGGCGTTCGACGGCGGTAATACCGCTGGGAACTGCGATAACGACGCGAGGCCTGACGAGCCCGCCGCGGCCGTGGACTTTTCGGATGAAATAGCCCAACATCGCTTCGGTGATTTCAAAATCGCTGATGACACCGTCTTTGAGAGGCCTTATGGCGCTGATCGAACCGGGCGTCTTGCCAAGCATTTCGCGCGCAACCAGCCCGACGGCTTCGCCGCCATTGAGGACGATATTCGTGCCTTTGCGGACAGCAACTACGGACGGCTCGTTTAGAACAATACCTTTGTCGCGGACACAAACGAGGGTGGTGCAGGTCCCCAGGTCGATACCCATATCCGTGCTGAACCAACCAAGGACGGTGTCCAGTAGCACTTGCGACTCCTTTCTAACCTTCCAACTACAACCGCTGCCGGCCCCCTGAGAAGCCATTGATTCAGGCCGGACATTTCCTATATAGTCGCAGAGAACAGCATTGTCAACAGCGATTTGGCTACTGAATTTTAAAAATCGTGTCGTACTGCGTGAGACATTGAAAAGCTACGTACACCGCCGTACCCACAACTGCACACAACGCCACAGCAAGGATTACGGTGTAGAGATTATCGGGCACACTCACTTTCTTACTGCGACCGGACATGGCAGGACTCATATATCAACCTCACTTTGCAGCGGATAATTACCTTACAAATTCGTGCTCACGACATCGCCGGCTCTCGGCTGGTTTTGAGGCTGTTCCTGCAACAGTTCGAGCCAGCCAACCGATTTATCCGGTTCAACCTCCAGGATCACGACGTCGCATACGAACTTGCTTTCGCGAGTGGTATGGAACCTCATGCCTTCTTTTACACCGTCTGCGGCGCCGATAGATAACTCGGCCAGATGGTTTTTCAGGTCAACAGCGGTCAGCGATCCCTTCAAGTCGATATCCGTGACCGGCGGCGCAATCTGAACGGCCTCTCTGACCTTCGTGACCGGAGACGGCTGAGCAAAGGCCTTGCCATACTGCCGAAGGTACTTGTCCAGAGTGTTCTGCAGCAGCGCGTTGTCTTCGATCATGCCTTTCAGCTTACCTTCCAACTGTGCTATAATCGCACTCTTCTCAAGCAGAGCTGCCGTGGCATCGTCGAGCTGCTTGCGCTCCTTGATCAGTTCGGCATTGAGATTCTTCTGGCCGTCGAGGGCGTTTTCCAGCAGCTGACGCTGATTATCATTGGTCGCCGTCAACTCCTTCGTTATGCTTGCCCAGTTGCCTTCCTTTCGCAGCGCCGTGTCTCTCTCGATCTCAATTTTCGTGAGATTGGCCTTCAATGCCGTGACTTGCTGTTGGAGTGCGCCAATATCGCCGCTAAGCTTGAGTTTTTCCTCATCCGTTCGCTTTTTCAACTCATTGAACTGGTCAGTAGCAGTATCCTCATTCTGTCTGGCAGTCCGCAACTGTCGAGACGCCGTGTCGTACTTTTCCTTAAAGTTCTCGGCGCTGGCCACGTAAGTCACTACAATGCCGCAGAGAAAGATCGAGGCGATTGTCAGCAGGACTATTAGGACCTTCGTAAGCGTGCTCAAAACAAGCTCCTTTCAGTAAATCTGTGCTTTCTTCTCAACACACCCCTTACCTCAAGAAAGGGCATTCCACGTAAATGCCAGGGAATCGCAAAAGCACCACTGCCTCCGGCGATAGGTTGGACACAAACCCTGACACACGTATATGCTAACATTTTACGCTTAAAACTCGGAAAGGTCAAGTTATTTTTGGCAAATAGCCCAAATTAAAATGGTCGACGGTCGGCCCGGGTTTCTCACGAACTTAAGTAGCGACATGACCCCATGAGCCGCCAAGCGGATCATTGGTCGAGCCTGGGCTCAAATACTAACAGAGAAATATGCCCAGAAATGGCGTAGATTGCGACAGATCCTGGACTTGTCGCAGTTAGCCGGGTGAAGGCGTATTGCTATACGTCGAAGTCGGCGATCAAGACAAGTCCAGCCAGATGGCACCAGATACGCGCTTGCTGCGGAGGCCTGTGAGGAATTCCGGTTGGGGGCAAATCGGCGATATCAGGTCTGCTAAGATGCGATTCTCGGGGCCTGAGTCTACTTCGTTTGGCACAGAAAAACCGCCTTTGCGGCTGCAAGACGGACGGATTTCGACTCGTTCTTCATGAGCTTGGGCAGATGTTGTGTCAAGGGCGGCGTACAGATTTGGCCGATTGCCAATGCTGTCAGCACGTTTGTCCGTGCGCGAGCCTGTTCGTCCAGTCCGGCCGTCACGCCTTTCTCGAAAACACCGAGAACCTCGGGCTCACCGGATGTGTCTCCGAGCTTGCCGAGCTGCTCAGCGACGGCCAGCCGGACCTCCAGTATGTCGTCGTCCAGCTTGGTAACCAGGATATCCCTGGCCGTCTGGGTCCCTAGCGCTCCCATCGCCCGCACGCCCATAATCTTGTCGTCGGAGTAACCGCTGTATACGATCGCCCAGAGCTTGCGCAGAACCTGCTGATCCCCGAGCTGGGCCCGGGCCTCCAACGCCTGGAACCTCACCTTGTCACTGGAATCAGTGCTTTGCTGTGTGCGGTTCAAAAGTTCGATCGCGCTTGCGTCCCCTATTCTGCCGAGCAGAAACGCAGCATTGGCTCTCACCGTCTGATCGTCGCTGAGCAGTGCCTTGCGAACCACCTCAAAATACTCTTTGTATCCGAGCCTGCCCATCGCATAAGAAGCGGCGATAACAACGTTGGCGTCTCTGTCTCTCAACGCTCGCTGCACTGACGTTCTCGCGATGGAGTACTCCGAATCGCCTATGGCCACAGCAGCCGCAAATCTGACCGGCATAGAGTCATCTTCGAGCATGTGTTGAACGTTGCGCATCAGTGTGGTCTGGTTGGTAGTGGCAACCACTTCAATCGCGTTGACCCTTATCTGCGGATAGGCGTCGGCCAGACCATCGCGGATAATTCCAAAGGCTTCGGCCCGGATTGGATCCATACCGCCGAGGCCGTAGTCGGTCATGGTCGGAACAGACGTCTCATTGCATCCGAGGACAAACACAACCAGGCAGGCAAATACAAAAGCACTGGCAGCAGCGGTGGCCACCGGCTTGTGCTCTCGTGACTTAGCTTCGCCGGGCTGATTTTTCATTTGACCACCTCGACAAACAAGCCTTCCACTTTGTTGCTATAGAGAACTTCATCGAAACCAGCGCTATTATGAGCAGAATGACACAGAGTTCACAACAATAATCCAGCCACTCGCCGTATTTGCTGAAGAAACTCACTCTCCTGTCTATCGGAATTCTGTCAGTAAACCATCCGGCCATGCCCGTCCGATTCATGGCCTCAGCAGGCAACGTGCCCTGCACGAAGCCGTCCTCTATACGTCCGGCGCTGTCTATCAGACAGCTAATCCCCGTGTTGACGCTTCGCAGCACGGCAAGTCTGTTCTCGACCGCTCTGAAGGCACAAACCGCTGCGTGCTGGGCGAGTTCGGTGCTCGGCAGGACCTTGTCATCTTTGAATCGAACGAACCAGCCGTCGTTGCTTATGTTCACGATCCAGTCTATCCTCTTGCCGCCCTTCTCATCCAGGGCGAATCGGCGTGCGATCGTAGGGACCGTGCCTTCGTAGCAGATAATGACACCGAACTTGTATTCCGGCGTTTTTTCGAGCCCGTTCGCGCCGGTCATCTCAAAAACGGTGTACTCTGTGCCGTAGTCGAGCGAGTAATCAAAGTTGTACGGTATGAACTTGATCTTCATGAGAAGCTCATAGAACCAGGATAGCCTTCTTCTCAAGGGCAACACCTCGCCGAAGGGCACCAGATGGATTTTGCTGTAGACCTCCTTGGCCTTTTCTCCATTTCTTTTGTAGAGGAAGGCCGAGTTGAATCTCTCCACCAGGTTGATCTTCCCATCGTCTGTTATCTCGGGTGTGCCGCCATAGGCACCAACGAGTACATAGGCCGAATCTTTGGCATGTTCGGCAAGTGCGCCGTCGAACACATTCCATTCGTATGACGGTGCCAGCAGCCTGAGCACTTCCGGGTTGAGCGTGGCCTGTACCATCGTCTCCGGCCAGACAACCAGCTCGGCCCCGGCCTCGACCGCGACTTTGCTGTTTTCCATCAGTCCGTTGAACAGATCGTCCCCCGACTCGAATGACCGCTTGACCGACTGGGGCACATTCGACTGCAGTGACGCCGCCAGAGGACCGGGCTCGATGAATTGCTCTTCCTGACCGATCCTCCACCGCCCGTACGCAATGCTTGCGATCAGCGCGGCACCGACCAGGGCAATTTTGAGAAAATTGCCAGGTTTGAGCGCCCCCTTCCAGGATCGAGAATCGAGCATCGAGCGTCGAGCATCGAGTATGAGCTCGGCCAGCTGGCCGTTTACCATCGCGATCAGAAACGATACCCCGCCGGCGCCGAATATGTCGGCGATCTGGATTATCGTGGTATTCTGATACTGGCTGTGCGCCAGGAAGCGCCAGAAAAAGCCGCCAAGGAAAAGGCCCTGCATGCGCTCGATACCGACGATGAGCACACCCGCGGCCAGAAACAGTGGGATTCGCCTTGTCCGGCAGTAGCGCAGGCACATCGCCAGCACGGGCCACAGCAAAGCGGTGTACAGGCAGATCGTAATCCCGCCGACAATTGTCACCGGGAATATCCAGTAGAGATTGCCCATCCAGTAGAGGAGGGAGACTACGTAAGCGATCAGAAACAAACGCCTAGGTTTGACCTGCCGGCAGCAGACAAGAATGAAAGGCACAAACGCAACCCATGCCAACAGTGACCAATCTATCGGCGACTGAATCACAGTCAGCATTGCCGCGCTGGCGACAAGGAACAGAGGACAGACGGCGGAGGACAGACCGTCTGATTTTCGTTTTCCGCCCTCCGTTTTCTGTCTACCGTCTTTTTTCAACCAGCCAAATCCTCCAGAGGCGTCTGTAATACTCCTGCACTGTATCGCTTCTCACCGTTCATTCGAACTGTTAATTGATTCGCAGAGTACTTCAAACGCGTGCGGTCGCCGCATATTATCCTGTTGAGAAGCCTTTGCATAGCGACATAATAGGGATTGCGCCCAAGTTTGCAACCGCAAAAAGTTTTCGCGCAGGACCCATAATACCTCCCAGATGTTTCCGGGGCACCTCTAACGGGCAACAGAGCGACGATACAGGCCACATTTGCATTGAGTTGGAGCGCCTTTTCAGGTACAATATATATACAATTCAGGGACGGGGCTCAGCCGGCAAGGCGCCGAATCAGGACGTTCGTTGAATCCAGGTGATCCGGTTTTGAGGAGGATATCCGTTGGCAAAGAAAACTGTCAGAGTCGCAACTGGCCATTTCTTTTGTTGGATGGGTCTGATGGCGGTTGTCTGTGTCCCGAGCTTCATCGCCGGGGTCGCCTATACAAAGCCAGGCAAGCCGGTAGCCTTGCTCAGTGCCCCGGTGGCCGGTCTCGAGCGTGACTTTATCTCGCTTTCGAAGGCCGCCGAGTGCGTCCCAGCCGAGCAACCCGGCCGGCTACAAATCGCAGAAGTCCTCGACAATGGCGGCGCCCTCGAGGCAAACCCTCTCGGCACATCCTTTGACAGCCCGCAGGAGGCCCTGGAATGGGGCGTTAAATAGGCAGACGCAGAAGTATGCAACAAATAGCGCGCGATCTGCCCAAGACACCCGGTCACCCTGACCGCAATTACATCGAGAGACCATAATCACGCGCAGCCTGATGCACACAAGAATCGATTGAAAATCACCCGCATTCGGCCTAAGATTTACGAAGATAGATGCGCGCCCCCTGTGCCGCTTTTGGGAGTCGGTACGGCCCAGGCCGCCGAAGACTTAGAGCCTAGGACTTAGAACTGATGGTGATCTCACGAGGACATGCAATCACGGACAAGAAGAACCAACTCGGTACCTATCTGACCATCGCCGTAGCGGCACTGGCAACTTGCTCTCTCGCAACCGCGCAGCCGCAGACTGCAGAACGACAGGCCCGGCGGATTTTGGCCGAGTGCAATCTTAAAGGGGGTATGATCGTCCATATAGGCTGCGGCCAGGGCGACCTTACCGCCGCCTTGGGCGCCGGCGATAGCTACCTCGTGCATGGTCTGGATCGCAGTGCCAACTACGTGTCACTTGCTCGAAAGAACATCCAATCGCTTGGAGTCTATGGACCCATATCGATAGAGAGGCTCGACGCTGATGCCTTGCCCTACATCGACAACCTTGTGAATCTGGTGGTCTGTGAAGATCCCGGTCCCGGCGCGCCGAAGATGAGCGAAGTGATGAGGGTACTGCAGCCCAACGGGATCGCCTATATCCGACATGACGGCAAATGGACAAAGACCGTCAAGGCGCGACCGAAGGAGATTGACGAATGGACGCATTACCTGCACGATGCGTCGAACAACGCCGTCTCGCAAGATACTGTGGTCGGCCCACCCCG
>LJTR01000108.1 GCA_001303465.1 Phycisphaerae bacterium SG8_4 | reverse complement strand
CCTCTTGCCGTGGCCGAAGATCTGTGCATCGACGCCGAGTATTGGCGATGGGCGGCGAAAGCCAAGCCCGCCAAAACCGCCTGCTTTAGCTCGAGCGCGGTCTATCCGGTGGAATACCAGCGTCAGTCTTCTTACGAATTGCTCAACGAAGACATGATCAACTTCGACCAGAGTATAGGAATGCCCGACATGACATACGGCTGGGCCAAGTTAACTTCTGAATACCTGGCTCGTTTGGCATACGAGAAACACGGCCTCAAATCGATCGTCTACAGGCCGTTTTCAGGCTACGGCGAGGATCAGGACGACGCGTACCCATTCCCGAGTATATGCAAGCGGGCCCTCGCCAATCAGGGTTCGTCAACCTTGAGTGTGTGGGGAACGGGCGAGCAGATGCGCGATTTCATCCACATCGAGGATTGCGTTGACGGCATCCTCAAGACAATGCCGCTGATTGACAATGCCGAGGCGGTGAATCTTTCAACGGGAATTTTCACCAGTTTCAAGCAATTCGCGCGAACCGCCGCCGACGTGTGCGGGTACAGTCCAGAAATTGTCGGCCTTTCGGACAAGCCCTCCGGTGTCTTCGCCAGAGCGGGCGACACGAGCAAACAGAAAAAGCTGGGGTTTACCGCACAGATCGATCTCAGGATGGGTATTGAGCGAGCGGTAGAGTATTATTCAAGAAAGAATCAACCGTGATCAAAAGACAGGTTACAACACAGATCGGCTTGGTACCGTACGACAATATTGACGAGGCCGTGGAGTACAGTTTGAAACATGACATACCGTTTCTGCCGGAGCTTGGCAAACTTGGCGATGCCATGATGGACTACATAGAACGGCCCGGCAACATGAGTTGTCTCGATACGTTCAAGAGGAAGGTCGCCGGGCGGCCTACCGCCAAGATCCAGTGTGTCGGCCCGGCGACTCTGATCCTTGCCGGATATGACCAGGACGATGCATTTTCGCGCACCTATCAGCACATCGACGCTCTGATTGACGGCCTGGAAGTCGAGAGTGTCATCCTGTTTCTGGATGAGCCTGCACTTGGCCAGGCAGGATTCGACTACCTCAGATTATGGTCGCCGCTTTTCGAGAGCTTCGACGTCACTTCGGGTGTGCACGTTTGCGGCAATATGAACTGGGACGAATTGTTTGGCTCGGAGATCGAGATCATCAGCTTTGATGCCTCGAAATTCGACATCACTAAGTATCCGGGCTACAGAAACGGCAAGAGGATTGCCTGGGGCGTGGAAGCTGCCGAAGACGTGAAGGATTTCCAGGAAGGCGATTTGCTGACGCCGCCGTGCGGCATGGGGCCCAAGTTCTTTAACACTGACGACTGCGAAATAGTCCTGAGCAAATTGTCGCAGATTTCCAGAGACTGTTCGGCGTGAGCTGTGGCGCACACCCAAGAACCGATGGAATCTACGCCGGCGATCTTCTGACATTCGCTCTCGGTTGATATTACGGCGTTTCTGCCGCGTAACTGTCGATGATCGTCTCGGCGATCTTGTTGATCGCAGCGCGTTGTAGGTTGTAGGCGTTGTTGGCGAGAATTGAAAACAGGTAGTCGCCGCCGTCGGTGTGGCAGACTCCCGAGAGCGATCTTACGCCGCTGATGTATCCTGTCTTGGCTCGGATCCTGCCCTTGTATTTCTCGTCCTGGAAATGCCTGGCAATCGTCCCGTCCACTCCCCCTACCGCCAGCGTGTTGCGGTAGAACTGCCAGTTCCTGCTTTGGTAGATGTCCGAGAGCACTGTCGTTATCGCATACGCGGTAAGCTCATTTTGCCGGCTCAGCCCGGTGCCGTCGTCGATATAGAACTGGCTCTTGTCGATGTGGAGCCCGAGAAGATACTCACCAATTCGCTCCTGACCCTTCTGCCAACTGCCGCCTTTACCGTCCGGATTTCCACTGGCGGCGATGGTCTTGAGCAGTGCCTCGGCGGCCAGCGAAAGGCTGTTCTTGTTACATCGTGCCATACAATCCTCGATCTTGGTGCAAAACTCGACGAGCAAGACGAAATCGCTGTCTTCACCGAGCTCCTTTTCTATAAGCTGGCCCTTGGCCTCTATCTGCGCCCCGGCGAGACGCTCGGCTAAGAGATATCCGAAATATGCCGCCGGTCTCTGAATTGCGACATCGATGGGCCCGGCTGTGTCTTTGCACCTGCCGAAGACTGTCAGCTTGTTGGCGGTGCGATTGCGATTGCTTCCCAGCACGCTGGTGCCGGTCGAAATCGGCTCGACCTCGTTAATGATCGTCAAAAATGAGGTCGGTGGCTCCACGAACACGGAAACTCTACCGTTGATGTTCTTCGCAGTCAGCACCACACAATTGTCGTTGTAGTTCAGCCCACTCACCTCGCAGGCGAACCACTTGTTCAAATCCTTGGCCGGCCAGCTTGGATGCACGCGCTCATTATCGAATCTGCTGCTGTCAACAATGATATCTTCAATGGTATCGATACCTTTGGCGTTCAGCGCATGAATTATATCCTTGAAGATCCAGCCGCTCTCGCGGCCATATTTCTCGTCGGTCTTCTCATCGCCCAGCAGCGGGTCGCCGCTTCCGATTACAACGAGTTGGTTGCCCGACAGTCCGACCCTGGTCCTGTATACGTAGTCGGGCCCCAGGTATTTCAGCGCTGCTGCCGAAACCATCAATTTCATGTTCGAAGCAGGTATCATCAGCTCTCTTGCGTCATGATCGTATACCGTCTCTCCGGAATCCGCCTCGATGATATGAATGGAGAATTTGACTTTCTGCGCCAGAGCTTTGGCGATGATGGCGTCGATCTGCTCTGCCAGATCCGCCTTCACGAAACCCGCAGTACACAGGATAAGCAGAGCGGGGAGCGATAATCGTTTTGTTTGAGCTTTCATAAGGCGGCCTATTATTTCAAAACGTCGGCGACATATCAACAATTTTCTTCACCAGTACAGGCGCTTGCAGTGTCTTTTTGAATGCGCTGCGCGGCCGACCGAGGTTTGATATTGCAGGTAAGTCAGATTGACGTTACACTGCTGCGGGCTTTGTTGGGACGAAAATAATAGAAAAGGGGCACAATTGACGGAACAGAAGACCGATCCGGCGTATCTTACATCTGACCAGGTGCATGCTGGGCAGTATGAGGTGCATCCGGATCAGAAGCGGCATTCGCTGGTTGCTCGACTGAAAGCCGGTGACCGTGCTGCGGCCGCCGAGCTTGTAGACGGGTATTATCAGCAGATATATCTGTTTATGAGAAGGTTCGGCCATGATCGTCAAACAGCCGAGGACCTGACGCAGGAGAGTTTTTTCAATGCCTGGCACCACATAGGACAGCTAAGAGACGGCAAAGCATTGGATAGCTGGCTGTATCGCATCGCAGCCAACGTATCGAGGTTATACTGGCGCAGACACAAGCACAAGGAGGTCGTCGGCATCGAGATTATCGACGTCTCGGCGGGCACGGAGGACGGATATGACAGAGTCGGCCGCTACGAGCAATTGGACGAGCTGGCGGCTGCCGTTGGCAGGCTGCCGGTGAGATTGAGAGAAACGATTGTTCTGCACTATATGCAGCAGTTGACGATAGCTAGTGCCGCTGAGGCGCTCGGAGTCAAGGAAGGCACTTTCAAGAGCAGGCTCAACAGAGCATTGAAGGCTTTGAGAAAGGACGTCACGTGAGATGGGCCCGAGCATGGATTCAGGCCAATCCGGACCCAGTAGAAAGCGAGAGTCGGCATGAAAGAAGAAAGAATTGAAGAACTC
The DNA here is from genome assembly GCA_001303465.1 of Phycisphaerae bacterium SG8_4. Lineage (GTDB taxonomy): Bacteria > Planctomycetota > Phycisphaerae > Sedimentisphaerales > Anaerobacaceae > SG8-4. Next base: position 6,639 of record LJTR01000108.1, on the reverse strand, counting down.
CTGGGTGAATTGGCGCCACGGATGATAGAACCGGTCCGCCCCGGTCTCGGCCAAGAGATCAAACAACGAATCCCGCACAGGCTGACCCGGCATAAGATCGGCTGGGATACGGTCAACATCATAATTGACCTGAGGCTAAACCGCTCGGTGGCCGCTGCCGTGATAATTGTTGCGGTTCTGGTCTTTCTCAATGTCTTTGGCGGCCGCGATACAAGCGGCGGTCTCTACCAGGACAGCAAGCTGCTGCTCAGATACCTGGGTGGGGTCGGCCAAAACGACGTCTCGACCGGCAGGAAAAAATACGAATACCTGCAGGCTAGAGGCGAGAACGTCACATGGTATGGGGACTGGGTCAATCCGGCCGACAGCAATGCGGTGATGATGCAGCAGAAACTGCCCGAAGGCCGATACGTCGTAACATATGTGGACGGCCGCGAAATGGAGGTGGATTCCGAGCGGCTTATTGAGCTTTTGAGCCGCACGATGCGGAAGAAGGGCAAGTGAAGGTCCCTCCAGCGTGTGGAATTAGGGCAATTTATCGCTTGAGCCACAGCTATTCCTATGGTAGAATACGAATAACTGAATGTAGTGCTTGGAGAATGGTCTTGGGGTGGCGTATTTTGGAGTCTTGAATGAGCAAACGAAGAGGGTTTACACTTATAGAGCTTCTCGTGGTGATCGCCATTATCGCCCTGCTGATGGCGATAATGATGCCGGCGCTGCAGCGCGTCAGGGGCCAGGCCCAGAAAGTTACCTGCCAGGCAAGGCTCAAACAGTGGGGCCTGATGTTCAAATTGTACACCGACGACCATGACGGCTACTTCAACGAAGGCTGGGGCGTGGGCGAAACAACTCTCTGGATGAATGCGCTGAGGCCTTACTACAGGGACAACTGGGACATGTTGCTGTGCCCGACAGCTACGAGAGAGATGGCAAGCCTCTCCGACTGGGGCACATTCAAGGCTGCTGTTCGCACCGTTGCCACGCCCGGTGGTGGTTCACACCGCTATGTTTTCAGCTACAGCATAAACTCGTGGACCAACTATATGCACGCAGCGCGCGGCGATCGCCCGGAGGAATGGTTCTGGAAGCGCGTTACGAACACTGCGGCGGTAAATCCCACTACCGGCACGACCGCTGGCAGGCAGGTGAGCCGAAATAACATACCGGTCTTCGCCGACTCCACCTGGCACGACGCCTGGCCTCGCCATACCGATACTCCGTCGCCGGCTATGGACGCCTTCGGGATAGGCAATCAGGGCACCTCGGGCGAAATGAACCATTTCGCCATTGACCGGCACAGCGGATTTGTCAACTTCCTCTTCATGGACTGGTCGACCAGAGATGTGGGACTCAAGGAGTGCTGGACATTGAAGTGGCATCGTTCGTTCGACACGAACGGTCCGTGGACCAGGGCGGGCGGCGCCCGGGCCGAAGACTGGCCCGCATGGCTGAGAAACTACAAAGAATACTGAGAAACGACTATATATGTGGAACTAGGGAACGTGACCATGCGCAAACGAAGAGGGTTTACACTCATAGAGCTTCTCGTGGTGATCGCCATTATCGCCCTGTTAATGGCCATAATGATGCCTGCGCTGAACCGGGTGAAGGGCCAGGCCCAGAAGATTAGCTGCCAGGCAAGACTGAAGCAGTGGGCTCTTGTGTTCAAGCTGTACACAGACGACCACGACGGCTACTTCAATGACAGGAATGTGGGTGCACATGGCCTGTGGATGGCCGCAACACAGGATTATTACAAGAATGATGAGAAGATGCTCCTGTGTCCTACTGCCACAAAGCTCATGCAGAACGCGTCCGACTGGGGTACATTCAAGGCCGCCACGCTGGACAATTTCGTCTTCAGCTATGGCATCAATTCCTGGACCAACTCCGTGAAGGTAGACCGCGGTGCCCGTTGGGTGGAATGGTTCTGGAGAAATACCCACAACCTCAAGACCATAATGCCAGACACCAGAGAACTTGACGGCAGGACGGCCAGTCCGAATCAAATACCGGTGTTCGGCGATTCCACGTGGTACGACGCGTGGCCCCGCCACACCGACCAGCCGCCGATAACTATGGATGCCTTTGGCATAATGGACCAGGGCACCTCAAACGAAATGCAGCATTTCTGCATCGACCGCCACGATGGGTTCGTCAACCTCCTTTTCATGGACTGGTCCGCCAGGGACGTAGGGCTCAAGGAACTGTGGACATTGAAATGGCACCGTTCGTATATCACAAACGGCCCTTGGACCAAAGCCGGCGGCGCCAGGCCTGAAGACTGGCCCAACTGGATGCGACACTACAGAGACTACTGAGGCTTTCATGAACAGGCCGAGGGGATTTACGCTGATAGAGTTACTCGTGGTGATCGCAATCATCGCCCTGCTGATGGCGATATTGATGCCGGCGCTGCAACGAGTGCGGAGCCAGGCGAAGACGGTAGTCTGTCAGGCAAATCTGAAACAATGGGGTATGGTCTGGTCGATGTACACCGAGGAGAACGGCGGCAAGATCCCCGACTACATGGGCAACAACTGGATGAGCGTACTGTTAGAGTACTATGGCAATAGTGACAAGCTGCTCTACTGCCCGATGGCTACAAAAACCGTATCTGAGGGCGCTGAAGTGCGGTTCTCAGCCATTGGAGGCCCCGGTGATCGCATCGGCAGCTATTCGCTCAATGAATGGATCAACGACAGTGACGACACCGGTAGTGGCCGCAGTCTCGAAGACTACTGGAGAACCATAAATCACAAAGGCCTGAACAACGTTCCGGTAATGGCTGACGGCACCTGGCGCTCCGACGGCCAGCCGTATCCAACGGACAGGCCTCCGAGCTACGACGGTGAGCCGCGAGGCGGAGTGGCTACCGACGAGATCCGTGTCTTCTGTATCAATCGGCACAATGCAGCTGTGAATGTCCTGTTCATGGACTGGACGACCAGGAAGGTCGGACTCAAGGAACTGTGGACGCTGAAGTGGCATCGCAATGCCACTATTGCGGGCCCCTGGACGAAAGCCGGGCTGGTCCAACCTGAAGACTGGCCCGAATGGATGAGAAGCTTTAAGGATTATTGAGCGCGAGCAAGGCCGCAGAGCCTAATATATGATAGCAGTGACTTCTTCGATCCTGCGGACAACGTCGGAGGCGTCGGCGGATAGTGGCAGGTAACCGTCAAAGCCCTTTTGGATAATTGCCTGCGACTCGGAATCGCTCAACTGGTTCGCGATAGCCACAATCTTTGTGATCCCCAGATCCTCATTCTGGCGAATGCCCTGACAGACGCTGTCGGCATCTATCTCTTCAGACAACAGGCTAATGAGCAGCACGTGTGGCGAGAATTTCTGGAGGGCCGCGCCTGTCTCAAAACTGCTCCGGGCGGTTTGCACTTCGTAGCCGGCCTTGTTCTGAAGGATATCGGCCAGAGCCGATGCAGTCTTCTCGTCGCTGTCTGCGATGAGTATGCGGATCGTCCCGACGCTAAGTTCCGCCGTGGGCATGTTGTGCACTTTCATAAAGCGAATCAGTTCGCTGACTGGTATTCGCCTATCTTTGCTTCCGGGTATGCGATAGCCTTTCAACTGGCCGTTGTCAAACCATTTCGAAACAGTTCGAGGAGCAACATGGCAAATCTTCGCAACATCGCCCGTTGTCAGTACGTCTTTACCTTTAGCCATTGCTGGTTCCCACCACATGTGTAATGAATCCGTCGTGATATTCGCCGTTGTGATATTCGGTTCAAAATCGGGCAATGTTTAACAGACAGCCGCAATTGCCAAGTTAGCAGCCAATAAACCGCGCTGGCACCTGCATGAGGTCCCATAAGTGCCTTTGGAACATAGGGACACAAGCAGCGCCGGATAGACGAGCCTTCCTGTTCTCTCGGCGCCTCAAAGGTCGGAAATATTTTTGATTTGGCACCTATGAGGCAGTACAATCTTGCCGATTTATCCCTGCAATCTTATCCTCAATTGTTCGTATATGTGCTTAGGAGATTTTGTCGTGCAGATACACCTGTGCCGGCCGGACATCACCGAGAGCGAAATCCAGGCAGCTTGTGAGGTGCTTCGCAGCCCCGATCTTTCACTGGGTCCCAAGGTTGCAGAATTCGAGCTGGCCTTTGCAAAATACATCGGCAGGCGCCGTGCCGTCACCGTCAACAGCGGAACCAGTGCTTTGTTTCTCTGTCTCTCGGCGCTGGGGATCGGTCCGGGTGACGAGGTCATTACCACCCCATTTACCTTTATTTCCTCGGCGACCTCTATCATGATGACCGGCGCCAAGCCGGTCTTTGTAGACATTGATCCGGTGAGTTTGAACCTCGAGCCGGCCAACATCGAACCGGCCATTACCGCTAAGACAAAGGCTATCCTGGCAGTTGAGGTCTTCGGCAATCCCGGCGGCATCGACAAGGTCTGCAGGATTGCCGCCAAACATGATCTTTCTTTAATTGAGGACGGCTGTGAGGCCCTCGGATCGGCGCTGGGTGGAAAGAAGGTCGGGACATTCGGCACTGTGAGCGTATTCGGCTTTTACCCTAACAAGCAGATAACTACCGGCGAAGGCGGAATGATCCTTACCGACGACGATTCGCTTGCGGACATTTGCGTGTCGCTTCGAAACCAGGGAAGGGGCGAAAATGGTGGCTGGCTGGCCCACGAGAGGCTTGGCTACAACTTCCGCCTGAGCGACATAAACTGTGCGATCGGCATCGTGCAGCTTTCGAGAATTGACGAGATCAAGGCCAAGCGCAGAGAAGTGGCAGGATGGTACCGTCAAATGCTCGCCGGCGACGAGAGGTTGGTGGTTCCGGTCGAGCCGCCCAACTGCGAGCTGAGCTGGTTTGTCTTTGTCGTTCGACTCGCTGACGGCTTTAGCCCCGAGAGGCGAAAGGAGATTCTCGACCAAATGGCACGCCGCAATATTCAAGTAAGCAATTACTTCCCGCCAGTGCATCTTCAGCCGTTTATCGCCGAGCAGTTCGGCCATGAGTACGGCGACTTTCCCGTCACCGAACGGGTGAGCGAACGGACCATCGCACTTCCGTTCTACAACAATCTGCCCAAAGACCACGTGGGGATTGTCTGCAAGGCACTAAAGGAAGTGCTGGGATGATGGACCGGGCACAGTGCTCCCGATTGAATATTCCTGATTTTGCGTGGATTTGTTGCTCTACAGCAACAGTTTATGGTCTTACTCGCGGGAATCTACTACCCTAAAGGGTACCTTACGGTTCTTCCCATTGGAGATCCCCGCTCTTGCGTGGGTTTGCAGCTCTGCAGCAACAGTTTGCGATCTTACTCGCGGGAATCTACTACCCTAAAGGGTATTTCTGTTTGGCAAGTACGTGTTTTTATCTTACATATTTGGTAGAGGAAACTACCAGCAGTCGGCCGGGGGGGGCTGGCCTACACGAATTCTGCTAAATTTGGAAGGGAGAATGTTGGTGAGGGGATGGAGAAGCAAACTAATTTTCACGCTAGTGGTCTTTTTCGCTGGCTTTGCAACTGCCGTCTACATTCTTGCGCCCGCGCCCGAAGAGAAAACCACGTGGCAGCGCTGCGAGAATAATTCGACAACGTCGAAGTTCAACTCGGAGGAGTTTGTCGAGGATTTCAACACGGGCATGCACAAGTGTCTTGAATTCGGCAAAAAGGCCGCTCTGCACACGGGCAAGCTGCTGAAAGAGAAAGTGAAAGAGATGCGTGATGCCTGAAGTCACGGCCGATCTATGCCCGGCGGCGCATCCTTCAACTGCCTGTTGAACATTCGCAGTTGTGTGTCAATCGCACTGAGGATCCAGTCGATGTAGTGCAGTTTGTGAACGGGCTTGTGGTGCCCTTCATTCATCAGGCCTTCGCGAACCATCTTTACAAATCTCTTTATCGTCTGGCCGGAGATCTCCGTGGGCTCGGCCGCCCATCTTTTCAGCTCAGCATATTGCCTCTGCAATCTTGGATTGGCCCTCAATTGTTCCGAAGTCAGGTAATCGCCTGGGTTGTAGGCCAGCTGCAGACCCTTGAGACACATGATCAAAGGCTCATAGTTGGCTCCCTTCTTCAGGCGAATAAACTTGTACTGCTGCACATGCGTGATCGCCTGCGCCGGCGGTCTGTTTGCGATTTCATCTTCGCCAAGGTACCATCTGCGTTTGCTGGTTCTTGCGAAAACCAGCTCCTCCCCGTACTCGTATTGTTTTATCTCATCGTAACCCATCCGCGAGACCCAGAGCCCTCCGGTGCGTTTTCGTTCGGGGCCGCCGCCCAGCACGAGCAGGCATTTGACAAACGGCAGCGGGAGAATCTTCTGGGTGTCGACCTGGCGTTTGCGCAGTTGGAAGGAAAGATGCAGACTGTGTGCGCTGACGTCGTAGAAAGTGGTGATTTCACGTATCAGTTGATTGAGCAGCCACGGATCGCCCGTCGCGGGCCGAGACAGCTCGCCGGCGATGTTGAGCCGACCCGGGGCAAGCTCCAGAAAGCCGCTGCGTCGGGCCTGGTCGGTTGAGCCCGTATGGTCGTCGACGTATCCTCCAAGCTTCCAGGACAGAACGTCGAGCCGAAAATCGTGGAAATATTTGAATCCGTCGTATGCCGGATCGGAGACTTTGCGAATACTTTTCTGCGGCT
>LJTR01000107.1 GCA_001303465.1 Phycisphaerae bacterium SG8_4 | reverse complement strand
ATCTCGGCGCCGACGAATTAGCTGTAGACGATGCCGATACATCCGATGTCACGGGAATCTATCGGGGCCGTCAGAGTGCCACCAGCTATACTCCGCCCGAGGGTCTGCCCTGGGGCAGCGGGCCTTACTACTGGCGGACTTCCTCAATGTGGACGACTTTGAATCCTACAATGACATTGACCCGCCCGATGACGCGAGCAACAGGATATTTGAGTCGTGGGCTGATGGTTTCGCGTCGCCGACGACAAACGGAGCGCTCGTGGGCAATGACCTTCCTCCCTATGCCGAGGCCAGGGCTGCTTACGTTCACAGCGGCACCCAGGCGATGCCGTTTTTCTACGACAACAATGGCAAGTACTCTGAGGCGACTTTGACGCTGACCGGCACTGCACGTGACTGGACCCGCCACAGTGTTGTGGACTTGTCGCTGTGGTTCAGGGGAGAGTCCACGAATGCCGCCGAGCGGATGTACGTCGCTCTCAACGGCAGAGCGGTCTACCACGACAACCCCGATGCGACGCAAGTAAGCGCCTACGAGGAGTGGGTTATCCCCTTGCAGACGTTTGCCGATCTGGGCGTGACGTTGAACAACGTGACCAGTATCGCGATTGGTTTCGGCACGCCGGGCAGTGCCGGCGCTGGTGGCTCCGGTACGATGTATTTCGACGATCTACGTCTGTATCAGGCTGCTCCGTAATAGTCGAGAGCTGATTGCGATGACATGTAGAATTGTGCCGTCGACTACAGCAGATTTGAACTAGTTAGGGGCCTATACCGAGTCATCTGGTATAGGCCCCTTTTTGTTCTATTTTGTTCCTTCTTACTCTCTTTGAAAGGACTGTTGACGATGTATAGAAAGTCATTTCTTCAAATCTTACTTGTAGTAGCCATCGCTCTGGCTGGTGCAAATGCGGCCTTTGGCGGTCTTATCGTAGAGGTCAGAGTCTCCGCCGGCCCCGATGACGCCGAGGAGGCCGTAAATCCCGGCAATCAAGATACCTACAACACAAGTTCAGACCTGGAGCTTATCGACGATAATAACGATAATGGTGGCAGGCAATTCGTGGGTATGAACTTCCGGAATGTCCAGGTCCCACTTGGCGCGCAGATAAAGAGGGCGTATATCGAGTTCGCGTGCGACGCGTCAAAATTTAACAGTGATCCTGCCTACTTGCTCCTCTGGGGTCACCTTGACCCTAATCCGGACGGCTTTGGAGGTGCTTTGACTCCTACTTCGATATCCGACCGCCCGAGGACAGAGGCCAAGGTCCCGTGGGAACCGGAGCCGTGGACTACCGGCGGTCAGCTCAGTCAGACCTCGGACATCTCAAGTATCATCAATGAGATAATCAGCCAGGATGGCTGGGCCACCGGCAACGCGATAGAGATAATCGTCGGAGAAGATACGAGCAAGGGTGAGTTTACCGGCTTTCGCGCCGCCGAATCTTTCAACGGAGTGGCGTCCCTGGCGCCGTTGCTGGTTATAGAACTGTCGACCAAATTTGCTTCGAGTCCCAGCCCCGCTGACGGCACGCTGTACGAGGACACATGGGCGAGCCTCGGCTGGGAAGCCGGCGAGACCGCGGTCACACACGACGTGTACATGAGTGACAAATTTGACGATGTCAGTGGCGGCGCGGCCGCGGCGTTCCAGGGCAACCAGGCTCTCGCATTCTTCACGGTCGGCTTTCCCGGGTTCGCCTTCCCCGACGGTCTTGTACCCGGTACAACCTACTACTGGCGCATCGACGAGGTCGAGGCCGATGGTGCCACGAAACACAAAGGCCCCGTCTGGAGTTTCAGCATTCTCGACAAGACCGCGTATGATCCCAGCCCGCGTGACGGGGCCAGGGCTGTCGATCCCGATGTCACGCTTAGCTGGACGCCGGGCTATGGTGCGAAGTTGCACACAGTCTATTTTGGCAACGATTTCGATACCGTCAGCAATGCTGCCGGCGGTCTCCCCCAGGGAGTTGCAGCATTTACTCCGGGCACCCTTGAAAAAGACAATATCTACTATTGGCGCGTCGATGAATTCAATCCCCCTGAGACGGTCAAAGGCGACGTCTGGAGTTTCAGGACGCTGCCGGACATCGTCATTACGGATCCCAATCTCATCGGCTGGTGGAAGCTGGACAACATTAGTGGAGACAAGGTCCTGGATTGGTCTGGCTACGGCAATGACGGTAAGACCGGCGGCAACCCGCAATTGGTGGAGGGCTTCGTAGGCTCTGGGCTGGATTTGGACGGTTCCGATTACATTGCAATCGACGGTGTAGTTGATGACATAACGAGCACCAATATCACGCTCAGTATATGGATCAAAAGCACGCAGACCAGCCAGGGCGACCTGTTTGCAGCCAATGACAGCGCCAGTGGTCACCCTCTCGAGTTCTACATTGAAGGCGGCTATCCTGGAAGATATGATGGTGGCGACACAACCTACACGACTGCACCTCTCGTCGCTGACGGCCAGTGGCATATGATGACGTACGTCAGGAGTGGCAGCAGAGGATACATATACGTCGACGGCGTTCAGGTAGCGACGGATTCAGCCAGCTTTGATTTGTCCTCAGTAACACGGTGGTCGATAGGACAGGAATGGGACGACTCGACGGCGAGCAACTTCTATGCGGGGTTGGTCGACGATGCCCGCTTCTATAACAAGGCACTGACGCAGCCCGAGATAGCCGAGATTATGAGAGGCGATCCGCTGCTTGCCTGGAATCCGCGGCCCGCAAATAACGCGACGCTGGATGTCGAGCAGGCTGCGCAGCCCCTAGGCTGGTCTCCCGGAGATAACGCGGTCGAGCATGATGTGCACTTCGGCACTGACAAGGACGCTGTGAAAAATGCCGACACATTGACGGCCGACGTCTATCGAGGCCGCCAGGCCGGGACCACTTACAGCGTGCCCGAGGGTCTCGAATGGGGCACCGGTCCTTACTACTGGCGTGTCGACGAGATCAATACCGATGGATCGGTAAGCGCCGGCAGCGTCTGGAGCTTCTCGGTGGCCGACTACCTCATCGTGGACGACTTTGAATCCTACAATGACATTGAAGAAGGCGAACCCGGCAGCAACAGGCTCTATATGACGTGGTTGGATGGATTCGACAACCCAACGACTAACGGGGCCATAGTCGGCAATTTGAATGTTCCGATTGCCGAGACCAGAGCGGGTTATGTCCATAGCGGGGCCCAGGCGATGCCGTTGTCCTACAACAACATCGGCAAGCACTCTGAGGCGACTTTGGCTTTGACCGGCACGGCGCGTGACTGGACCCGTCAGGGTGTTGGTCAGTTATCGCTGTGGTTCAGAGGCGAGCCGACGAACGGCGCCGAGCGGATGTACGTCGCTCTGGACGGAAGAGCGGTCTACAACGATAACCCCAATGTCACGCAGGTAGACGTTTACGAGGAATGGGTTATCCCCTTGCAGACGTTTGCCGATTTGGGCGTTAACTTAAGCAATGTGACGAGCGTCGCAATTGGCTTCGGCACTCCGGGCAGTACCGCCTCTGGCGGCTCTGGTACGATGTACATCGACGATCTGCGTCTGTATCGCGTTTCTCCGTAAAGGTCAGGAGCAGTTGTAGACGGCATATCGGATTGTGCCGTCGAATATTGTAGAGTTGTATAGTGCTCACGATTGAAATTTCGGGTTCTTGCGCGGGCAAGTGGCTTTTGCAATAACAGGTTATGGTTTTGCTCGCGGGAATTTACTACCCTGAAGGGTATATCAGTTCGGGGCCTGTGCTTACTTGTTGGGCACAGGCCCCGGTTCTTTGTCTTATCTGTCGAAGAAAACGCTTGCATTGTACGACCGCTTTGGGCAGACTCTGGGTCTATGACGATGCAAGGAGGCTCAAAGTCCGGTGACAGGCATTTCTATTTTGCCGGCGGGGGCACGGGAGGCCACATTTATCCCGCGCTCCCAGTGGCCGAGCAGATAGCCAGGATCGAACCGGCCGCGAAAATACATTTCTTCTGCAGCAGCCGCAGCATTGACCAGCGGGTTCTCGCACCGACGGGCTTTGAATATACTGTGCTGCCGGCCAGAGGTCTTTCATTTCGGCTGCGCGAGCTGAGTGGTTTTTTCCGTTCGTTTGTCCAAAGCTACAGAACCGCAAAGCAGGCGATCGCTCAATATGAGAATATTGTGGTCGTCGGTGTAGGAGGTTATGTCTCAGCGCCCGTGTGTCTGGCGGCGCACAGACGCAAAGTCCCAATCGCTCTTCTGAATGTAGACATTGTCCCCGGCCGGGCCAACAGAGTGATTGCCCGCTGGGCGGACGAGGTCTTCGTACAGTTCGCCGAGACCGAACGGTATTTCACCTGCAAGAAAGTGAAGGTCAACGTTACAGGCTGTCCCTTGCGAAGCGGCTTTCGCAATCCCAATCCGAATGAAGCGATGGAGCGATTGAACCTCGACAAGGACAAGAAAGTGCTGCTAATAACCGGCGCATCGAGCGGTTCGCAGAGCATCAACAGGACTGTCTGTTCACTGGTGGGAAAGTTGGATGCCTTGGCCGACGATTGGCAGATAATCCACCTGACGGGGCCGGAGAACGAGGAAGAAGTCAGGGATAAATACAACGACGCCAGAATCAGCCACAAGGTCCTGGGATATTTCGATGATATGCCGAATCTACTGGCTGCGGCCGATCTAATCATCGGTAGAAGCGGGGCGGTCAGCGTGGCAGAATACGCCGCCGCGGGCGCGCCGAGTATCTGCATGCCTTACCCGCACCACAAGGACAGACATCAATACCTTAACGCGGGCAAGCTCGTCGAGGCCGGGGCCGCGGTCATAGTGGACGATCTACCGGACGACGAAGACCGGGCCCAATGGCTTTGGGAGGAGTTGGAAGTGCTGATGAAAGATGAAGAAAGGCGCAAGGAAATGTCCGAGGCATGCCGGGCCGTTGCGCGTCCCCAGGCGGATGTGAAAATCGCCGAAGGGCTACTGGGAATGTCACAGGACAAATAAGAGAATACTTGATTCTCGAGCGTTGATTTTGGCTCATCACGTATCGAGCATCGGGCATCCAGCATCGAGCACATTTTCCCAAAAAGCGGCTTGACAGGGCAATTCTCACAGGTGATAATCTTATTCTGACTGTCAGTGAGGACGGTCCGGAGCTCCAGCGTAGTTGTCATTGGGAAAAGGCCCGGAAATGCTAAGAGTCGCTAACAAAATGATCGTCGCAGCGAGAGCGGGCGGTTTTGCCTCTGGCAAGGAAGGCGAAGCAGGCCATCCGAGGATGGTCGATGGAGCCTGACGCCGTCCAGAGGCGAAGCAAGCCGCTCGAATGCAGACTCATTTTGTTAGGGGCTCTAAGTTTGAAATGCGGGGGTTAGGATTGGAGAAACAGATGAGCACAGTCATCAACTCACGGCGTGATTTTCTGAAACAATCAATGTATCTCGGTGTCGCTGCGGCCTCGGCCTCGCCGCTGAACAGGGTATTCGCGGCAGGATCGGCAAGAGGCGGTTCGAAAATGAAATTCGGGCTGGTCACCTATCTCTGGGGCCAGGACTGGGACCTACCGACGGTGATTGCCAACTGCGAGAAGAGCGGTGTCCTGGGCGTGGAACTGCGGACTGAACATGCGCACGGCGTCGAGTCGAGTCTGGATGCCGCACAGCGCCGGGAGGTAAAAAAGCGTTTTGCCGATAGCCCGGTTACGCTTGTAGGTCCCGGAACGAATTTTGCATTCCACCACACAGACCAAGCCAGACTTCGGCGTGACATCGAAGGCGCTAAGGAGTATATCAAGCTCTCTTACGATTGCGGTGGCTCTGGGATCAAGGTCAAGCCGAACGATCTGCCCAAGGGTGTGCCGCATGAAAAGACAACCGAACAGATAGGCAAGTCACTGAATGAGCTTGGCAGGTTCGCCGCCGAGTACGATCAGGTCGTTCGTCTAGAAGTCCACGGTTCATGCTCGAAATTGCCCACGATGAAGGCGATTATGGATGTTGCCGAACACCCCAACGTCGGCGTTTGCTGGAACTGCAATTCTCAGGATCTTGAGGGCGAGGGGCTCGAGTACAACTTCAACCTCGTAAAGGACCGGTTCGGCGACACCGTGCACGTTCGAGAGTTGAATCTCGGAGACTACCCCTATCAGGATTTGATGAATCTGTTTGTGAAAATGGACTACAAGGGCTGGATTCTCCTCGAAGCCCGCACCAAGCAGAAAGACCGTGTCAAGGCTCTCGCCGAACAGCGACATGTCTTCGGTGATATGGTCGCCAAGGCACGGGCCACGACAGCCTCGCAAAGTAAAGGTGGCGTCAAGATCGACGACGTGGATAAGAAGCTGAGAGTCGAGATCAACGGCAAGCTCTTTACCGAGTACAACTTCCAGGACGTTCCCAGGCCCTTCTTCTATCCGGTGATCGGCCCTACTGGCGTGCCGATCAGCCGCCACTGGCCGATGAAAGATATCAATCCCGATGAGGCCAGGGACCACCCGCACCACAAGAGTCTGTGGTTTACGCACGGCGAGGTGAACGGGCAGGATTTCTGGGGCGAAGGCAGCAGGTCCGGCAAGATAGTCCACGACAAGTTCCTCGATGTTTCCTCCGGCGCGAAAGTCGGCGTTATCAAGTCCGCGAACAAATGGGTTGCCAAGAGCGGCGAGGTTGTATGCACTGACACGCGAACGCACAGATTCTATTGTCGAGACGACGGACAGATCATGGATTTCGAGATCACGGTTCACGCCTCGGAGGGCAAGGTTGTCCTCGGTGACACGAAGGAAGGCTCGATGGCGATCCGCCTGACCCCGACGATGCGGCTCAAGGGCAAGGTCGGCAAGGGGCACATAGTCAACAGCGAGGGCGACGCCGATGGCAGCACCTGGGGCAAACGGGCGAAGTGGTGCGACTACTACGGCCCGGTCGGCGGCGAGACGGCCGGCGTGGCGATCTTCGACCATCCGGATAATCCGAAGCACCCCACATGGTGGCACGTGCGGGATTACGGCCTGTTTGCGGCCAATCCGTTCGGCCAGCACGACTTCGAGAAAAAGCCCGCCGGAATCGGCGATATCACGATACCGGCCGGTGAGGGTCTGACGTTCAAGTATCGCTTTTATTTCCACAAGGGTGACGACAAGCAGGGCAGAGTGGCCGAACAATACCGCGAATACGCGGCCATGAAGTAGCTTTGGATAGATTCTGCAGAAGAGAACGTTTTCGAGAATATTAGGAGAAGCATTATGAGCAAGCTGAGTCGTAGAGATTTTATCAGGGGGTCGATGGCTGTCGGTGCCGGCGTGGCGTTGGCGGCCCCGTTTTCTCGTGCGCGTGGTGCAAACGATGCCATTCGCCTGGCCGTGGTCGGCGTGGGAGGCCAGGGAAGCGGTCACTGCAAGTATTTCAGCGGCATAGAGGGCGTGCGGCTCGTTGCCGTTTGTGATGCGGATCAGAGTTACATTGATCGCAGGGTCGAGGACTTCAAAAAGAAGGACCAGACCATCAAGGGTTATCCGGATGTCCGCCAACTTCTGGAGGACAAGGAGATCGACGTGATCACGTCGGCCACGCCGAACCACTGGCATGCGCTCGTGACCATCTGGGCGTGCCAGGCCGGCAAAGACGTTTATATTGAAAAGCCCGCCTCGCACGAAATCTGGGAAGGCCGCAAGATGGTTGAGGCCGCCCGCAAGTACAACCGGATCGTCCAGATCGGCACACAAAAGCGATCCTCCGAGGCCCACCCGGCCGCGTTCGAGTGGATTCGCGAGGGCCACATCGGCAAAATGAAGTGGGTTCGCGGTTTCTGCTACAAGGGCCGTGGTCCTAACACCAATGGGATCGTTTACGGCACGAACGGACCGAATCCAATCCCCGCCGGCGTGGATTACAACCTGTGGTGTGGTCCGGCGGACATGGAGCCACTGCACCGCACCAAGTTGCATTACGTCTGGCACTGGATGTGGAACACGGGCAACGGCGACATCGGCAACCAGGGCCCCCATGAGATGGACATCGCGCGTTGGGCGTTGGGCGATCCAGGGCTGCCGAGGCGGTGCTTCAGCATCGGCGGCCGATTCGGCGTCGGTGAGACGGGCGATGTCGGCGAAACGGCCAATACTCAGATCGCCTTCTTTGACTACAAGCCGGCTCCGCTGATCTTCGAGGTCCGCGGGCTGCCGCGCAAGAAGGGCGACAGGGCGATGGATCATTACCGAGGCACACGTGTTGGTGACTGCGTGCAGTGTGAGGGCGGCTACTTCCCGTGCGATGACGGCGGCGGCTGGGTATTTGACAACGACGGCAATAGGATCAAGCAATTCTCAGGCCGTGGCGGCAGCGGGCATCACGAGAACTTCATCAAGGCCGTCCGCAGCCGCAAGCGCAGCGACCAGAACGCCGACATCGAGGTCGGGCACCTTTCGGCCGCGCTGTGCCACATGGCCAACACATCCCACCGCCTGGGCAAGAAGGCGACGGTTGATGAGGTCAGGACCGCCATCGGCGATAATGCCGAGATGATGGACTCCTTTGACAGGATGCTCGAGCACCTGGTCGCGAACGAGGTAGACCTGGAGAAAGAGCCGATCACGCTCGGACCGGTCCTCACGATGGATCCGGAGACGGAACGGTACGTGGGAGAAAACAGCGAGATGGCCAACATGTTCATCAAACGCAACTACCGTGAGCCTTTCATCGTGCCGGATACAGTCTGATGAAGTTTTCACTCTGCAACGAGATGTTCGAAGACGTCCCGATGGCCGAGATTTGCGCGACCGCGAGCCGGTTGGGCTATCACGGGATTGAGATAGCGCCTTTTACACTGGCGCCCTCTGCCGATGAGATAACGCCGGAGCAGAGAAAAGATGTCCGCACGGCGATTGAGGATCATGGCCTTGAGACCGTCGGGCTGCACTGGCTCTTCGCCGGCCCGACGGGGCTGCACATGACCACGACGGACGATAAGATCTGGGGCAGGACAAGAGACTACTTGTCCTGCCTTCTCGATCTGTGCAGTGACCTGGGCGGCAAGATCCTGGTGCTTGGCTCTCCCAAGCAGCGCAGCCTCGTCGAGGGCCAGACCCAGGACGGTGCCCGGCAGAGAGCTGTGGACTTGCTTGGCTCGGTAACGGATCAGGCGGGCCAACTCGGCCTGACGATCTGCCTCGAACCTCTGTCGCCCGTTGAAACCGATTTTATCAACACGGTCGCCCAAGGCATGGAAGTAGTCCGGCAGGTAAACCATCCGAGTCTCAAGATCCATCTCGACGTCAAGGCGATGTGCTCGGAGGCAAATGCCGTGCCCGACGTGATCCGTTCGGTTCGTTCCGGGGACATTGGTCATTTTCACGTCAACGACGCCAACCTGTATGGCCCCGGCATGGGCGACGTGGATTACGGCCCAATCGCCGAAGCGATCAAGGACGTCGGGTGGGACAAGTGGCTCAGCGTCGAGGTCTTCAAGTATGACCCCGACCCGGAGACCATAGCCCGCAAGAGCATCGAGTACCTCCGCAAGTTCTGGCCGAATGGCGACTAAATATCAAAGATCAAAATGCAAAATGCAAAACTATGGAATCCGCCGTAGGCGGATGTTGTTTAAGAGAGTCTGCGAAACGGCTCCGCAATTCTGATTTTTGATCTTTGATTTTTGCATTTCCTCACACCAGGCATGCCTTGAGCAGTTGCTTGGCGCGGTACGACCGAGCGCGGGCCATTTTCGGTGTCATGCGTGTCCGTGACGCGATCTGGGCGTAGCTCAACTGCTCATAGAAGCGAAGGCGGATGATGTCCCTGTGGTGATAGCTGAGCTGATCGACCAGGTGGGAAACCTGCCGGAGTCTTTCGGCGTGGATCTCGGCGTCCAGGACACTTCCATCTTGCGGTCGGCCGCCGCTGCGGGCGAAGGCGAGTGTGGCCGTGGCCGCCGAGTGAAGCCGGCGCCTTCTGATGTGATCGCGGATCTTGCTCAGCGTGATGCGGCAGACCCAGGGCCAGAACTTCTGATTCTCTCGCAGACGGTCAAGCTGCATGAGAACAGACAGCAGCGTTTCCTGCACGACATCCTCGGCTGCGTCGGGGTCCAGAATCGCCCGCAGGACGAACGGATACATCCTCTCGCGAACGATAACAGCCAACTGCCCCATGCCGGCCCGGCTGGGCGAGCGAGCCCGGCGGAGCAAATCTTGTATGCATTGACTGTCCTGACTTACCATAATACGGCCCTCATCCGTATGAAGGCAGTCGGCGGGCCGTAAGTAACACAAGAAATTCCAATATAACCTCTGCGCAAACTTCCGTTGCGGGATGTTCACAATGATCGGCAGGATAGTGACTTGCTATCGCGGGTATCTTGGCTGATAGCCGAGTCTGCCGAAGGTTGCCTCCTGGAGCCTGTACAAATCCTGAAAACCCTCGGCAGTCTCGGGCGTGTAGTTTCCCGGGTGATTGCGATCGCGATCCCTGCCCATCTTTACCGTGTCGATGCCTTTCCACTTCCAGTATTCGCCGTGGCCATCCGCGTAGGCGTAGGTTGTCCCGTCACCATGCCGGGTCGTCGGATCGTCCCACCATGTCTCCTGGACATAGT
>LJTR01000106.1 GCA_001303465.1 Phycisphaerae bacterium SG8_4 | reverse complement strand
CGATGTATGGCATGTGGTATCGGGCTGTGCCAGAGCTGCGCGGTCGAGTGCAGGGTAGAAGGATCGAGCGAAACGGTCTACAAAATGTGTTGCGAGGACGGGCCTGTATTCGACGGCAAGGAGGTTGTTTTCTGAACGATTCTCAAGCAGATTGAGAAAAGTTTTGCTCAAAGTCG
Source organism: Phycisphaerae bacterium SG8_4 (assembly GCA_001303465.1). Lineage (GTDB taxonomy): Bacteria > Planctomycetota > Phycisphaerae > Sedimentisphaerales > Anaerobacaceae > SG8-4. The sequence goes on along the minus strand of LJTR01000106.1, from coordinate 10,285 downwards.
CTTTGCCTTCCTGAGTTTCTCTGCTGTATTGAGTGCGATTTGATTACGTTCGATACGGTCTGTCACAGTTCTTTGAAGATTATCAACGAGCATTTCAATGTCTATCCCACAGTCGATGGCCGCCTGGACCGGGTCTGTTTGCCGCGATTTGGTCTGGAATTCTCGATTTTCATTCGACTTTCCTGCCATGCTTCAATTATAAGCGTCCTGAGCACAACCTCAACTCGTAAACCTCTGTTTGCAGTGGGGGCAGGCCTGTCGCGGTATGACCTCAGCGTGAATTGAAATTACGGTTCTGTTGGCCGGCGAGTCACGAGCGACGAGCGACGACAAACGTATTATGCCACAGCGGCTGTTTCTTCGTCGTATTCGCCGAAGCGGACGCTGATCTTCTTGCTCACTCCTCGCACCTGCATCGTTATTCCGAACAGTACGTCGGCGATGCTCATCGTGCGCTTGGCGTGAGTGATAATAATGAACTGCGAATCCCTCTGAAACTCCTTGACGAGCATGTTGAAGCGTTCGTTGTTCGCCTCGTCGAGAGCCGCGTCAACCTCGTCGAGGAAGCAGAACGGGGACGGCTTGGTCTTGAATACCGAAAAAAGCAGCGCCAGAGCCGTCATTGATTTTTCACCACCGCTCAGCAGCGATATACTTCTCGTCTCTTTGCCGGGCGGGCGGGCGATTACCTCTATGCCGGCATCGAGAATATCTTCCGCGTCTTCGAGTATGATGTCCGCTTTGCCTCCGCCGAACAGCTTGCGGAATATCTCCTGGAAGTTAACCCGTATCTCCTCGAACGTCTGCCGGAATTTCTCCCTGCTCTTCTTGTTGAGGCGATGTATCAACTGCTGCAACTGTCCCCTGCTACTGTTGAGGTCCTCGACCTGCGTGCTCAAGAAATCATGCCGCTGTTCCAGTGCCTCCTGCTCTTCGATTGCGTCGACGTTCACATTGCCGAGCCGCTCGATTTTGCCTTTCAGCGAGGTGATCTCTTCTCTTATCGCGTCCCAGTCAACATCCTGGTCCGTGTAGTCCTTGTAGGCTTCGGCCAGATCGATATGCAAGTCCTCGCTGACTCTCTCGACCATATCCTGGATTCTCACTTCCAACTGGCTCAGCTCTATCTTAAGCTCGTTGGCCCTCTGCTCGGTCTGGCTTTTCTCGCTGCGTTTGTCCCGGATAAGCTCTTCGGCTTGCTTTTTCTTTTCGCACAGGCTTTCGGCATGGCTCTGGAGCAGCCGGCTGTCGTGCTGACTCTTCTCTTTCTCAACGAACAGTTCCGAGACGGTCGCCTCGCAGTTGAGAATGTCTCTCTGGGCCTCTGCGAGCTGCCCGACGCAGCTTTCGGTCTCCTCACGAGCGGCTGCTGCGGCCGTGCGGTTCTCCTGGATCTGGCTCTGCAGGCTCGCAATTGCCTGCTTGAGTGCCTTGCTCTGTTCGGTGATCTGCCCGAAGGCAATCTTCAGATCAGTCAGCTTGGCCGCCGATGCCTGTTGCTGCTGTTTTTGCTCACCATATCTTGCTTCGAGCTGCTCGATGTGCGCTGTTCGCTGCTCGTTTACCTCCTCCAACTCGTTCAGTTTCTGGTTCGAGTCGTATTCCTTCTGCACCGACTGGGCGATCTGCTCGGCAAGCAGATCAATCTCACTGACTATCAGCGGCTCCTCTTCCTTGAGCCGCTTGATATTCTGCTCGATCACGCTGAGCTTGGAGCTCGTCTGCATCTTCTCTGTATTGGCCTCGTAGATGGCCGTCCTGAGGTCCTTGCACAGCTTGTCCAGATGGACCTTCGCCTGATAGTTTTTCTCTATCTGGCTCTCAATCTCTGCGATCTCATCACTGATACCGGAAATGGTTTCCCGGAGCTGACGCAGGCGACTCTTGCGCGAGATAAGGCCGGTCGCTTTGCCCAGGGGCCCGAGCTTTATCATTCCGTTGCCGTCGGCCAGCTCGCCCGTCAAGGTGACAAACTCGCATCCGTTTGTTGAGCCTCCGATGAGCCTGGCCGCATCGTTCACCGAGTCGACAACCAGTGTTTTGCCCAGCAGCTTCCAGGCCAACGGTGCGTACCTGCTGTCGAACTTGACAAACTCAACGAGTCTGCCCGACACAGATGGGAACTGCGACAGGTCAATATCGTCGACCAACGGCTCGATGCTGTCGAGACAGATGAAATTCACCCTGCCGTCGAGTTCGGCGATCTGCTCGCTATCGGCCAGAATCCTGCTCGTGCTGCTGCTGACCAGGGCGTCGGTCCGGCCCTCGAGCACCGCTTCAACGGCGTCTGCATATTCGATGTCGGCCTCGATGATATCCGCCAGTGTCCCTTCGACGTAATCGAACCGGTTGTTCTCGATAGAGCGACTTTGCAGGAGGCTCTTGACAGATGGGGCCAGGCCTTCACGTCGCTTTTCCATATCCGTCAGGATTGCCAGCTCGCTTTTGAGCGCACTTGCCGCCTCCTTGCTGCGGGCCAGTCGCTGGCTGTCGGCGGCCAGGGACTTTTCGATATCTTCCGAATTCTTGTGCTTTGATTCCAGGCTCTCCTGCAGTTCGCCGAGCACTTTTTCTACGTCGTCCAAACGGGCGTTGTGCTGGGCCTTTTCAGTCAGCAGCCCCTCCAGCTCGGCGCGGGCGGTTTGGGCCCTCCCGGCAAGACGATCCTTCTGGCTGGACAAATTGTCGCGATAAACCGAAATGCTCTGGACCTCGTTGTGTAGCTGAGCGGTCCTTCGGACTATATCGATGATTCCTGACTTCTCATCTTCGAGCTGCGCTTCCAGCGAGAGACACTCGGCGTTTACCGCCTGGATGGTTTTCTCAAGCCGCTCGACGTCGCCAGCCTTCTCTTCGAGCATCTTCTCGCAGCTTGCCGACTCGTGTTCGTACTGGGCGAGATTCTCCTCAAAGGCGCTCATCTGGCCTCGCAGCTTCTCGATCTTGTCGGCAGCCGAATCTTTCCTCTGCTGCAATTCCGCGACCCGGGCCCGCAAAAATTCGATCCGCTGAGTCTGCTGTTCGATCTTGCTCTGGACCGAAACAAGCTTGTTGCCCGTTTTGCTAAGCTTGTGCTCGGCTTCTATTATCTCTTCGCCCAGACTGCTTATCAATGCGTCGGCTCTGGAGACCTCGGTGGCGAGCGCTTCGAACTGCCCGGTGACGTTATCGAGAGTCTCCTTCTTCTGGTTCGTCTGCGTGAGATTCTTTGCGTATTCGACCAGCGAGTAGTTGACCTGAAGGTCCTTAAGCCTTTGGCTGTATTGCAGATAGTTCCTCGCCTTGCCCGCCTGGAGCTTCACACTGCGAAGTGTCTTGGCGACCTCGCCCAGAATGTCGGCAAGGCGCAGCAGATTCTGTTCGGTTCGTTCCAGTTTACGGAGTGCTTCTCTTTTGTGCGCCTTGTACTTGCTGATGCCGGCGGCTTCTTCGAATATGAACCTTCTGTCGAGTTGCGAGGCACTCACCAGGTACTCAACCTGTCCCTGTTCGAGGATCGAATAGGCCTTGGTGCTTACGCCGGTATCCATGAACAGCTCTCGGATATCCTTGAGCCGGCAGATCTTGCCGTTGAGCCTGTATTCACTCTCCCCGCTCTTATAGATTTTTCGCGATACATGCACCTCGTCGGCGTCGACAGCAAGCAGCCGCGACCCAACGCCGTCGCAGTTGGACATGACCATCGTGACTTCGGCGGCACCAAGGGGTTTTCTGCTGCTGCTTCCACCGAATATAACGTCGGCCATGTGCCCGCTTCGCAGGCTCTTGACACTTTGTTCGCCCAGCACCCACTTGACGGCATCGACAACGTTGCTCTTGCCGCAGCCGTTGGGCCCCACGATAGCGGTTATAGGCGAATCGAAGGCAAATTCCGTCTTGTCGGCAAAGCTTTTGAATCCGTTCAGTACAACTTTCTCAAGTCTCATCTATCGCCCTGCTGTTAACGTCCGGTAACAACCAATACAAAGTGCAAACAGAAGCATTACAGCTTCTACGCAATACTGTTATCGGCCGAAGGTTTGTCATTTCTTGATATTTAGGCCGAAATTTGGCATGGGTCCGGCACGAAACTCCGCACGGACGGCGCCTTTGTCACACATCTCCTTGAGAAGGAATACCGCGTCGGCATAGGAGACACCCAATCCTCCGCGACCCGGTTCGTCTTCTTTGAGAGGTTCGTCACAGAGTGTCCTGACAATATCGCCCACTTCGAAGGAACTTCGAAGCTGTGCTATCACATCGGGGCGCTTCGGGTGTTTGCGGATGATCGTGACGTATTCGGCGCCAGACGGAGCGTTTATCGTTATGTCGCCGTCGGCCGAGCCCAGGAATATATTTCCTCGGCACAAGATCGGCGCGCCGAAGAGCACAACTCGCGGCTGGCCCGTGCGAGAGACATAGATTGCCTTACCGTCGGTTTGTGCGATTCGTTCCAGGTAGAAACTACCGGCAATCTGCTCCTGCAGCACGGCCGAATCGTCCGCTTCGCGCAACTGCTCGTACGCCGCCAACCTCATGACAAAATCATCGTCGCGCAGCAGCAACCTCGAGAGAGCAACGGCATCGTTTTGCGCAGCGGCGGCGGCTATTGCCGCAAAAGCATCCAATCTGTGAGGCGAATTCTTGTTCAGAGCTATCTGCCTGAGAACCGTTAGCCCAGCGTCACTGCCGAGGTTGAGCATGCACCTGGCCGCGTGCAGCCGGATGAGTTCATCGGGTGAGTTCAACAGGGCGCCAAGCTTGCCGCGGCTCTCGTTGCCGATGGCCTCGAGCGCGACTTCACTTCTAAACTTGTCCTGTGAACGGGCAAGCCTCTCCACGAAGGTCGCTATCCTTTTCTGATCGAGCGCCGGATCCTCTGTGAGGTACATGACGCCGACCATAGCCATGAACCTCTGTTTGCTCTGCTTGTATTCGGGCGGGATTGTCAGTTCGATCTCGCCGGACTGGAGAGCCCTGGCCGTTTCCCTGCCGAAGCGCCCGTTCAGGCGGTTGCGGATGGCGTTTGAGACCTCGTAGTCGCCCCTGGCGAGCGCCAGCATAATCTTGTATTCACTAAGTACTTTTCCACCGGCCATGACATGTCCGATCCTGCTGTCTGCCCTGACACCGGAGATCTTATCTGTGAAAATGGGGCCTTTTGCGTCGGCCAGGACTTTGGTGGCGACGCCGAAGCTTCCGGCGATATTGAGCTCGGTTTCGAAAAGCCAGCCGCCGTCCAGGGACGTTGTTTGTGTGCCCGGCAATGCAGTTACCAGAACATCGAAGTATTCACCTTGCGAGGCCACGGCCGGCATTATTCCCTCGACAAACACCACCGCCGTGTCGCGACGGTTGATATACTCATCAACGTTCAGCTTGCCGCGTGAGGGTATTTGTCTTCGAATGTATCGCGTAAGATACGCCCTGATTCGCGGCGGGCATTCGGCCGAACCGGTCCCTTTGAGCCCACTTACCAGGCCGTAGCCTTCGATCTTGACCACTGCAGGCGACGTTACTCTGACCAACGAACCTATGGTCGGACCAAGCTCTTCCAGCGACCCCAGATCATTTAACCTCCCGGCCGCCCCCTGCTGACCGCAACCGTGGGCCAGGCAGACGACCAGTGCTATTGCTGCCGCATATATCAGTTTTCGACCGATTGGATTCACCAAAGGAAAAACCTCAAAAAAGCTCAATCTCCGGCTTAAAATTCGCGTGCAATCGTACAGATGCAAAGTGCCGATGTCAAGGCAAATGATTGGTTGATTGGTGATTTTAGACTTCTGGATTGACTATTCTGCGCGGCGATCGGTCATTCCGTCGGCCTTGGTAATCCGTCTTACTGCCTTTTCGTGTCGGGCTTTATCGCCTCTTCGATAATCGGCCGCAGCAATCTGGTCCAGATGCGGTAGCCGTCAGCGTTCAGGTGCAGATTATCCTTGAGGAACAATTTGGCATCGGGCTTGCCGTCGTCGGCCAGCAGCGGCGTGGCCGAGTCGAAATAGATCAATCGATCATCGGTGCCCGAGAAATCCTCTATCATCTTATTGGCTTGAGCCATCGCCGGCCACAGAGACCATCGTCTGCCGCTGGGCTTGATAGCGATGAAAACAATCTTCGTTTTCTGCAGCTTTGTGTGTACTAATCTCACAAACTTCTGATAGTCGTCGAAGACGCGATTGGAACTCTTGCCGGCCGCCACGTCGTTGTCACCGGCGTAGAAGACGATCACTTTGGGCGCATAGCGCAGGACGATCCTCTCTGCAAAGTAATTGACCTCGGAGATCTGGGATCCGCCGAAGCCGCGGTTGATCACGCCAAATCCGTCGAAGCTCTCACGGGTGGGCCAGAGCCTGATGCTCGAACTGCCCACAAACAGCACCGCATCCGACGGGTACGAATTCTTACGGTCCCAATCCTCGAATTGCTGGATGGTCTTGCCCCATTTTGCCTCCGGGTCTTCCGCCTGCGGTCTATCCTGAGCGTTCAACACACTGGCGCAACACAGCAAGACCAACAGGCAGAGTATTCTTCGTTCCATTCCACTATCCTCCCAGAAATTGACTGTCTTGGCCTCATCACTCTTTGCCCGTCGGCACGCGGCGTTTCAACTCTTCAAACCAATTCAGCGCGACGACCAGTTGGGGTGCTGCTTGACGCTCGTCGCTTTCCTTGATCATTAGAAATCGCTGGCCATCGCTCTTGACATCATAACTCTGACCCCAGCCAGCTAAATGCTTTCCTGCAAACAGGTCTTCAGAGTCGGTTGCTTTGAACACCGGCTCTGTTTCAATGATAGCGGCTTTCATTCTGTCACCAACGCGATAAAACAACTCTTTGCCATCACGCGACCACATGGGTTGATGCCCCCCGCCAGTTGAAATCTTCTTTGGGACGGGCCCGGAAAATGGGGTCACATACACCTCGTCCGAGCCTTCCCGATCAGATTGATATGCAATCCAATTTCCATCGGGAGAGAAGACGCCGCTCCTCTCATTCCAAGATTCGCGCAAGAGGGGTCGTGGCGTGTTCGCGTCCTCGACGGAGAGAAACCAGATGTCTGCACCAGTGACGGGACTGCTCTCGGTAAAGAGCAGTATCTTCCCATCTGGAGACCAGGAAGTAGCTACTTGGTCGTACGGACCACTTACGAGCAGCTCATCGTTGCCGCTGCTATCGACAGGCACCCGGTAGACGTCAAATGGCCCCGCCCTCCAAGACGTAAAAGTCAACCAATTACCATCCGGCGTCCAGAGAGGAGAGGAGTTGTTGCTATCGAATGTGAGCTGCGTTGCGGCCCCGCTCGGCAAGTCATACACCCAGATGTTGAAGGCGCCCCTCTCGAACTTCTCGAAGGCGAGACGTCGCCCATCGGGCGATAGACTGAGGTTCGCATACGCCTGCGGGGCTAGCGGTAACTGCTCGATCTGCTCGCCCTGGCGGTTGACCCAGACTAACAGGCGACGGGCCAGCCATTCGCCGCCTCGGACATAATAGAGCAATCCGTTTTGGGAAAAGCAGAAAGGCGCATTGCCAGAGGTAGGGGATTGTCTGAGACCCTCGACGACCGGACGCCGTGGCTCACCAACCTTGAGCTGCTTGAGGTCGAAGGGCGCTGCCATGAGCGTTCCAGACTGGGCGTAGAGCAGATGGCCGGTCGGGGCATACCGGGCGTGAGATCCGCCCATAACAAGTGTTCGCAACTCGCCCGTCTCTCGTAGGAGCGCAACTACCTGCACATCGTTGAGACTGGTTTTCCATATCGTAAAGAGCACAGCGTCGCCGCCCGGCAGGACCTCGGGCCACCAATGACCGAATTCACCCTTTTCCCTGTCCGGGGTGGTCACCGATTCTGCAACACCCCCATCGGCTGAGATCCTCCGAATGCCCGTAGTCGTCGCCGGAGAAAAATAAATCACGCCGTCGGGGCCCCAACTTGCACCCATGAGAGCGCTGGCGTCACAGAGGATTTTCGGCCTGCCGCCATCCAGGAACAGCGTCTGCAACTTGCCGCCTGAAGAAAAACCTATCGACTGACCATCGGGTGAAAAGAAAGGCCGCTGAGCACCCGTCGTTTCAGGCTGTTCTTGGCCCTCGATCCGGTCAACCTCGCGCAGGATGAGCCGCCTATTGCGGCCAGTGCCGCCCACATAAATCAGACGCTTGCCATCTGGCGAGACCGCTATCTGGGCTAGGTCCTCGTTCAGCATTTGATTCACCGGCGGGCTGATGGGAAAACGGAATGGGGGCATCGGCGTTGGCCTTTTGAGATTCCACATTACCAGACTCACCGCAACAGCAACGAAGACCACGCCGGCTATCGTCGCCATCAGCCGTCTCGACCGCCAAGTCCCTGATACGCCTGGCACAGGGGCGGTGACCACCGCGGTACTTTCGAAGTCGGTCAATGTTTCGCTTATTTCGATACCCGCGTCTCCGATGTCTCGAAGTCGGCGGCGCGGGTCTTTCTCCAGACAGCGACGCAACAGAATCCGGATGTTCGCCGGCGTACTCTCGGGCAGCGTCTCCCAGTTGGGGGCAGTTTGCAGAACATGGGCCAGCGTGTCTGAGAACGTCTCGCCTTTGAAGGGAATTGTAGTCGTTAGCATTTCGTACAGGATGCAACCGAACGCCCAGATGTCGCTACGCTTGTCGGTCGGCTTGCCGCGGGCCTGCTCCGGACTCATGTAGGCCGCCGTGCCAATGACCCGGCCCGGCTCCGTTGCAGTACTCTGTTGATCCTCTGGTTCACTGCCGGCGGCCTTGGCTAAGCCGAAGTCCAGCACCACTACTTTGCCTTCTGGTGTTATTTTGATATTGCTGGGCTTGAGATCGCGGTGGATAACGCCGTGTTCGTGCGCTGCGGCCACCGCCTCGGTTATCTGCAGGGCGATTGACAATGCCTCATCCGGCTTGAGACTCGTCCCAGCGATCCTCTCGGCAAGCGTCTGGCCGGGCACGTATTCCAGAATCAGATAACAAACACCCTCGACCTCTTCGAATTCGTCGTAGATAGTGGCGATGTTCGGGTGATTCAGAGAAGCCAAGACCCTCGCTTCGCGCGAAAAACGCGACCTGGCCTCGGGTTTCTCCAATACCTCGGCCGGAAGGCTCTTGACAGCTACCGAGCGACCGAGCTTTGTGTCGTGCGCCAAATACACCACCCCCACAGCCCCCCGGCCTAACTCCCGCTCGATCCGAAACGGACCGATTTGGCTGCCCGGCCCGGCTTGCGAACCGTCAGAAGACTGCCTCGGACCGGCTCCGTTACCCTCAGGCCGTTTACTATTTTTCTCCTTAGCCTCGCTCAACTGCAAATGTCCTTTCGCACAAGAGTCGCCAAACAATGACAGAAACAGCGAATCATCAGCACACAAACCGCGTGCCCAGCAACATTAGAGGCTCTGCGCCAGGCAACCGCAACAAAAAACAGAGAAAACGGCATGATCCTGAGACAGAATGATCGCTGTGCAGTATTAAAAGAAGATTCTTGCTGCAAAGGACCCTGTTCCGCTCTACGGCATCCAGGTTGAACCGAGGCGCTCGAATATATATGCCGAGCCGGAACCGCTCCCGTTGTCGTCATCGTCTTCAGCGCCCACGATAACGTACCTGCCGTCGATCGAGACCGAGCGTCCGAAATGGTCGCGAGCTTCGCCATCTGGAGCTGTCAGCTTTGTCTGCTGCACCCAGTGTTCCCCGTCGCGTTTGAACACATAAGCAGAGCCACATGTATCTCCCATATAGTGGTCACCATCGTCGGTTGCCCCAACAATGATGTAATCCCCACTGATCGCTACTGAATTGCCAAAAAGGTCGAAGGACTCCCCATCCAGGGCAGTAAGTTCGGTCTGATGTGTCCAGCCTGCACCATGGCGTTTGAACAAATGCACTGTTCCGCACTTTTCCTCGCGGCCGTTTGCTCCAGGAGCCCCTACGAGGATATACTCCCGACGGATTATGATTGAATTTCCTAAAAGATCTGAGGAGGCCTCCTCGGGCGCGGCAACCAAGTTGTCCTGCTGTATCCAGGTTGATCCATCACGTCTAAACACGTGCGCAGGGCCACGCTCCTCCCCGTACACACCGAGATTTGACGTCACGATGGCACAATCACCACTGATCGAGACCGACTGTCCAAAATAGCGACCGCGTGCTCCGGCTGAATCTCTCAATTGGGCCTGCTCGATCCAGCTTGTACCTTCGCGCTTGAATATATAGGCGGAACCCACGTCGCCTATGCGATTTCCATCCACGTCCTTATCGTCACAGGTCGCTCCAACGATAGCATAATCGCCATCGA
>LJTR01000105.1 GCA_001303465.1 Phycisphaerae bacterium SG8_4 | reverse complement strand
GGTGGCCCGGCTGCCGGCTTGGTGTAGTTCTCACCATAGATCTCGGTGAGAATGGATTTGAGTTTCTCGGGTGAGTTGCGATTCTCAAAGGCCGGCAAAAGCGGGTCGCCCGTTCGTCTCATCCAGTCGCCAAGCTCGTTCTGTCTCTTTTCTAGTTCTTTTTCGAAGCCTTGTTTGCCCACGAGGTTGTCGAGACAATCGGGATCGTTCTTGAGATCGTAGAGTTCCTCGGCGGCGCGGTAGCGAAACATCCTGACACGCTCTGCAACATCAGGCCGCGTCCCGGCCGCTTCGACCATGGCCTTCATCGTTAGACCTTCGTTGTTGTTTCGGTACCAGAACTTGCCGTCGGCCCAGGGACTGAAGATATAGCCGAAGCGCTTGTCCTGAACACACCGCATCGGGACGGCATCACCGCCTGCCTTCATGTCAATCTGTGTGAAGACCCTGTTGCGCCCGGGTTGTCTGCCGCCTTTGAGCAGGGGCAGAAAGGACATACCGTCAAGGCCTTTCGGTATGGGCAGACCCACCGCTTCGAGAACGGTGGGGAAAAAGTCGATTCCCGATATAAAGTGTGTCTTGTCAACGGCACCTTCGGTGGCGACACCAGGCCAGCGAACGATCCAGGGCGTGCGCGTGCTGGCCAGGTACGCATTGCATTTTGCGAACGGTATGGCAATGCCGTTATCGGAGAGAAACATTACCAATGTATTGTCCTCGAATCCGGATTCTCTCAGGGCCTGCATCGTCCTGCCGAATGTATCGTCGAGCCGGCGGGTCGAATTGAGGTAGTAGCTCAGTTCCGTGCGGACACCCGGCAGGTCGGGAACAAAGCCCGGGACCGCGACCTCGTCCGGCATATATGTCTTCGACGGCTCCTTGGCGTCTTTGATGGGCTTGCCGGCAGTATGATAGGGTCGATGGGGATCGTGAGAGTTGACCATGAAATAGAACGGCTTACCCTGGCGGCGACATCTCGACAGGAACTCCTTGCAGTAACTGTAGTATATGTCGGGATCGCGGCCGTTGCCGAGTTCTTTCTGGTCATGGGTGAAGTCCCATTCATAGTCGGCCTTAGGCGTCGAGTGCTTGACCTTACCGAGGACGCCGGTGAGGTAGCCGGCGTCTCTGAGGGTCTGCATGACGGTCGGTATGTCACGGTCGGTGTGCATAAAGCCCATGACTCCGCTGTTGTGTCCGTAAAGGCCGGTCGCAAGGACGCCTCGGCTCGGCTGACAGATTGCGACAGTGACGTGCGCATATTCGAATCGCATGCCTTCGGAGGCAAACGCATCCAGGTTCGGAGTCAGACCGGGGACCTTTCCGCCGAAACAGCCTACCGAATCGCAGTTGAGGTCGTCGGCGGTGAAAAGCAGTATGTTGAGTTTCTTTGCGTTGGGCGCAAAGGCCTTGGCAAACGGAACGGCTACAGAAGCTAAAGCCCCGCCCAACCCCACCGTCTTGATAAAATCACGTCTGTTCATTTGTATAGTTCTCCCGATTGAAAAATTCCGTTCCTGCGTGAATAAGTGGCTTTGCAATGACAGGTTATGGTCTTGCTCGCGGGAATTTACTGCCCTGAAGGGTATATCATAGCTGTTGCCCGTCACCTTTCTTAATAGAACGCGTCGCTTGCACCATATCCCTTTCCAGGTTTGACAGAATATTGGCGAGACAGCGGTCAAGAGCCTCGACCAGACCTTCAGGGCCTTCGGATTCAATACCGACGGCCGATTCATACGTCTGTCCGAAAACAGGGATCGATTCTTCCCCGGCTTGGGCCTTTAACAGAAAGACGCGCAACTCCATTTTCGCCTGCGGCGATGTCTTGTCTCGAAAGTCGCCGTAGAGCGCCGTTATATTGGCCGCAAGTGTATGAGTCGGGTCAGCCTGACTTGCCGTATCCAGGACTCTCTTGAAAAGCCCCGAGCCGGAGAGCCAATTACGTGTCTTCTCGGTTATCATAGCAGCCGGTGAGGCGAGAAACTCGCTGTAAAAATCAGACTCGTATTCGAACTGCCCCGTGCGGTAAACCAGTCCCTTGCCGGCGAACGCAGAGTCGATTGTAAAGCGACGCACGTCCAGGACAATATCAGTCTGGGCTGCAGTCGGCTGCGCTTGGCGGACCGCGCTCAAGAGAAAGTATTTCTTGTTATAAGCCTGCCGGCTGCCGCACCCGGAGATTATCACAGGACACACGAACGTGCTCACAAAAAGACATGAGAATATCTTCCTGGTCATTTCAACGCCTCCGATTGCAGCGGGGGTTTACTGAACAGCAGATCCGACGGATGCCGCTTGAGACTCTCGGTCAGATCTTTCATATTATCCGAAATCTCTTTGAAATTTGCCAGGATCATTTCGATTTGAGGCCTCTCGGTCGAGATGAGCTTGTCGATCCTGCCCAGCGTCCTGTTGAGCCGGGCAATCGTCTCAGGCAGGTTGCTTGGCCCGGAAATCGGTTCGGGGCTCGCCAGGAGCTTCTTGAGGTTTGCGTTCGTCTGACGGACTTCGGCAATCAAGTTCTGGACGTCGCGACTCAGCACCGGAACGTTGGCATCGGCTATGGCCTTGTCCGCCGAGGCAAGCGTTTGCTGAGCCGCCAGAGATATCTTCTTTGTTTCCAGATCATTAACCTGCCTGCTCGCATCGGCCAGCAAAACCCGAACGTCATTGCTGATTTGGCCGATCTTGGCATCGGCAATTGCCATCTCCAGCGAGACCAGTACACGCTCGACGGTCGCCACCAATCTGTCAATGTCCAGTTCCTGTAACCTCAGAAGCACCTTGTCAACAGACTCCTTAAGTGTCGTGAGTTCGCCGGTAGCCGACGATACATACAGGTGTCTCGGTTTCCAGCCGATCTCAAGGACTTTGAATCTTTCGGGATCAAGATAGTCCGCCTGCAGGTATGCCTGGCCTGTCAGCAGATTAGATGACAGCCGCACTCGCAGACCGCGGGACACCATAGCTTCCAGACGCGCCAATCTGTGCTCATCCGAGATGTCCGGGAGGTTTTCCCGGAGCACAGAACACAACACCATTACATAGTGCTCGTATTTGGGCGCATCGGAGGTCTGGACCGAGATTTTGTATTCATCACGAATGAAAGCGATCTTCTCAACCTGACCGATGCGAACGCCTCGCAACTCGACAGGTGAACCGACGCTCAAGCCGCTGACCGAATCGTCGAAATACGTCTCAAAGTATGTCTTCTCCTGTGCAAAGAGCCCCGAGCCGAAGACAACTATAGCCGCCAGGATTAATACACCCGCTGCGATCACGAACGAGCCTATTTTGAAGTAACTTGGTTTCATGCTCATCTTACTAACCTATTCAACAGCATATTTCATTCAAGCGACGGTCGGCGAAGCCGGCAACAACTATACCCGAACATCCGCCTCGGCTCGGCGGCTGAAGAACTGGCGGACCCACGGGTTGTCGCTTTTGTCGCGAAGCTCGTCCGGCTTTCCGGTCGCGATAATAGTCTTTGTATTCTTGTCGAGCATTATGACCCGGTCGGCAACCGTAAAGATGCTCGGCAATTCGTGCGTCACCACCACGAAGGTTATCTTCAGACTCCGCGACAGTTCAAGAATAAGATCGTCCAGTTGCGCCGAGGTAATCGGATCCAGCCCGGCCGACGGCTCATCGAGAAAAAGAATCTTGGGATCGAGGGCCATCGCCCGGGCAATAGCCGCCCGCTTCTTCATTCCGCCGCTCAGCTCCGAAGGCATTTTGTATGCAGAATCCGCCAGGCCGACGACGTTCAATTTCATCAGAGCAATCGTTTCGGCCGCATCCCTCGGAAGATCGGTAAACTCTTCTAGCACGAGACAGATATTATCCAGAAGGTTCATCGAACCGAACAGTGCGCCGTTCTGGTACATCACGCCAATCTTGCGCAAGATCTCACGAAGCTCGGAACCTTCTGCGGTGACGATATCCGCGCCGTCGATCAGGATTCTTCCATTCACCGGGCAGTGGAGGCTGATCATGTGCTTGAGCAGCGTGCTCTTGCCGCATCCGGATCCGCCGAGAATGATGAAGACTTCACCAGATTCGACCTGGAAATTCAAGTCTTTCAACACGACGGAATCTCCGTAGGCAACTGTGAGGTCTTCGACTCGAATTATGGGTTCTGAACTGTCCTGCATTCGGTCCTAAATGCCCAAAAAGTAGTATAAGACTGCGAAAACTCCATCTGCAAACACGATTGCTATGATGCTGCTGACGACGGCGCGAGTTGCCGAATCCCCGACGGCACTGGCGCCGGTCCCGGTTTGCAGCCCGCGCAGGCATCCGATGCCGGCAATCAACATCCCGAAGACAAGTGTCTTGGCGAGGCCGCCGAACAGATCGCCAAGACCTACGGCCTGCTGGATCTGGTTGACAACTGCTATCGGGGCAAATCCCACGGATATCATCACCAGGCCGCAGCCGATCAGGCCGAAGAGGTTATTGAACATGGTAAGAAACGGCATCACGGCTACCGCGGCTATTACTCGAGGAATCGCGAGAAACCGGACCGGATCGATTCCCATTGTGGTCAATGCGTCGATCTCCTCGTTGACCTTCATGGTCCCCAGCTCGGCGGCGAATGCCGATCCGCTGCGGCTGGCCAGAACAAAGGCTGTCAGCAGAGGCCCAAGCTCGCGAAAGAGAGATATGGTGACAAGGTCGGCAACAAATATCTCGGCGCCAAATTTGCGCATCGCGATGGCCGACTGGAAGGCCAGGATCAATCCGATGAGGAAGCCCAGCAGGGCCGTGATGCCAACCGCATCGGCGCCGGCCTTTTCTGCTATCAGGAACGTATCATTGGACCGCAGAGTTCCCGGACAAGTCACCGTGCCCAGAAGCTTTACAGAGAGTTCTCCTGCGAAGCTCACCTGTGCCTTGAAGTCCTTCAGCAGCTTGACCGCAGTTTGGCCAACGCCTTCGACAAGACGCACGAACGAATTGGCTCTCGGCTCGAGTCCAGGAACATTGCCGGGATCGAAAAGTCTCAGCAGTTGCTTGAACTCACTCCGCAGGCCCTTGATCTGGATCTGTCCGGCGCTGCGCTGTTGCGCAGCTTGAAGTCGCACCAGAAGCGCCATCCCGGCCCCGTCACAATAGTCCACGCCGGTCGCATCCACGACCAGCGTCTGCGGCTCGACCTGGCCAACCTTCTCAAGGGCTTGAGACCAGAGACGGCTCGTGCTCTCGGCATCCAGCTTTCCGCTGATCACAAGCCTAAGCCTGCTGTTGTCGAGCATCTGGTAGTCTATGGAAGTCATCTTTCTGTTTGCCACGCGAAAAGGCTGCGCAGCCCGCTTGCCCCTTGTTTACCTTTATCTATAACCTTACTTCGACTTTTTGATTGTTCGGCTAAATCTGTTTCGGGTTCGAAAGAGGCTTTTTCATCACATTCTCAGTCTCCATCCATTCGAATTATCAGACCCTGCAGGCCAATTGAGGTTGGTTGGATAGACAAAGAGATGCTACTGATAGCGGCGATATTATCGAAGCCTCTGGATCATTGCCTCGAAAGCAGTTCTGTCGCTTTGCGGCAGTCGGCTGTTTCTCGCAGCCGCCCGATATACCTCGACCGCCTTGTCGAGTTCTCCGCGCCTCTGATGGAGCGCCGCCAGAAGTGCATAAGCATCGGAGTACGGAATCTGCCGGTTGACCATGCCTTCCAGGACGTTGACGGCCTTGTCGGCATCCCCATTCTGATAGAGATAGTATGCGTACGTGTAGCCGTATTTGGGCTCGTCGGGTCGCAATCGGTAGGCCATGCGGCACCACTTGAGAGCCTCGGGCGGATGTTTGGCAGCCAGAATCACACCGAGGTTGTACGCTGCGACCGCTGAATTGGGATCGACTTTCAGAGCCCTGCGAAAGGTATCTTCGGCTTCGTCCAGGCGCGACTGCTCGCCGAGAAGCATACCGAGGTTGAGATGAACCGCCACGTTGTTGGGGTCCAGGGCCAACGCCTTTCGAAAACTCGCCTCGGCCTTGTCGTTCTTACCGGCCGCGTTGTAGGCGAACGCCACATTCACGTGAGAAGCCAGGTAGTCGCCCCGCAGCTTGATAGCAGTCTCAAACGAGCGGATGGCCTGATCAGTCTCGCGACGGGCTAGGTAGAAGTTGCCCAGGTTGTAATGGTTGACATAATCGTCCGCCCGGGCCGTCAGGCCCTCCAGGTATTCGTCGGTCGCTCTTCGCAGACTCTCTTCATGTTCGTCTCGCAACCCTTCGGACCCAATGCCGGCAAGAGAGGCCGCCGCGCGCACGCGGACGAGCCGATAGTCGTCACGAGTAGCTGCCAGCAGCGCTTCGAGCGATTCGGCCACGAGATAGCCGTCCAGGGTCTCGGCAGCGCCGGCCCTGACCAGCGGCGAAGGGTCCTCCTTTAAGGCCCTGATAATGCCGGGCCATTTCTTCGGCGAATTGCACGACCTCAACAGTCTGATGAACGAGACGGTGAATATTTCGTCCCGGTCCTTGTCGCTGATGTACTGCAGAATTTTGTCCAGATTCGCCCATTCGCCCCTGCGAGCTTCATCCATCAGGCGGCCTTGATCCACCATTTCTTTCTGATGATCGCCGCCGTACCACTGGCGCACGTACTTGTCCGCCCAGGCGGCGTCTTCGCCTTCTTCCGTGTGACATAGGTTGCACGCATTAGGGCTCTCGAAGGCCAGCGTGGCCGCAGGCGCCGGAGGACGCATCGAATGGTCGCTGCGATTCATGTGAGCGAACTTCGTCATCGGCATGTGACAGGCGATACATTTGCCCGCTTCGCCGTCAGCGGCGTGATGCGTGTGTGCTTCGGCATTTTCCACCCGTTCCTCGTGGCACGGCTTGCAGGCGTCATTGGCCCGGGCGCTATCTTCAAAACGGTAGCGGCCGCTCGATGTATGACAGTGTATGCAATCCAGCTTGCCGCCCTTGACGCACGGGCTCATGCGCCAACTCGTCATGGTATAATTCTCGCCTAAGTCGCGCCCGTCAGGATAGAAGTCCGGATGCTCCAGGGCGATCAGGTTGAAATGATCGAAGTACTCATCACCGGGCGTGAAGGAGGCGCTTACCGCACTTAGCTTGGCGTGACAGGCATTGCACATCGAATTGGTCTGTTCGACGGAAAACGATTTCGTGCTGATCAGCCCCAAATCGGCGGGCTTGCCGCCCGTGGCGGCCGCCTGCCGGTACAGCTTAATGTGCCGGTCCGCAGGCCCGTGACAGGTCTCGCAGTTGATACCCGGCTCGGCCCAGGTTGTATTGTACGTGTCGGTCTTCAGATCGTAGTTGGTCGAAAGCTGACTGACATGACAGCCATGGCAGGATGTGTTGAATGTGTAGAATGGGTCGGTCCAATGCACGGGCTGATCGTTATCGGCACCGGGAAAGTGCCGCACGCCGCTGGCAGCCGTGTCAAACCAGCGATTCTTATTTACGTCGTAGGCAACCGGCAGGGTTTGCAGGCGTCCCCTTTCATACGGCGTGAGGAAATAATAAACGTTCTTGCCGCCCAGAACGTGAACGATGCGGTAAGTCTTTTGGCCTTCGGGTCCTGTTTCGCGCACCCAACCCTTGTCGGCTTCTATTTCAGCACGATACCGAGATGTGCCGATTGTGATGTCCGTCGCCTGAGGCGTCAGATTTGCCCCGGCAAACTGCGCCGTGTAGGACTGCATTGCCAGTCCATGGTGAGAAGGCGCCCAGAGCTTGTAGAAACGTTCGTGACAGTCCCGGCAGCTCGCAGAGCCGGCAATTGAAGGCTCCAAAGCCGCTTCTGACGCGATCGAAGATGCCGTGCCGGCTGCTGCCGCAATCACCAATATCTCGATCAGGACAAATCTCATAGTGTAATCGTATTGCGTCTGTCGATATGCGATAGCCAAACGACGCTGTACGCTGTACGCTGCACGCTATAGCAGCTTGGCCTCTTCCATGAGAACTTCGTAAACGTATCCGGCCCCAAAATCCTTGTTCAGGGCAATCGTCCCTTCGAACGTGACAATGTCCCCGACGTTGACCTGCTCCTGGGTAGTGATTGTCAAATCGAATTTTCCCAAGGCGTCAGTGCCGTCCTGAAGATGGACCCAATTCTTGCCCAGGATCGCCCGATTGACCTTTGTGACCTGGCCCTTGATTCGAACGGCTTTGCCGGCATGAGAATCCGCATCGGCCAACAGCTCACCGATTGTTATTCCGCCTTCAGCCGGCTCGATCGAAATCTCCTTCTTCTCCAGGACAGGTTTCATTTGGTGAGGAACCTCCATGGACTCGGGCCCGGCCCCGGCGCCCCGGGATTCGCCGCTGACGATCCTGTCGACGAAATAGATCGACTCAAACGTTCTCTGCAGGTCTTTGCTCTCGAAATCCTTCATCTCGAGGCTGGCCGAGAAAGAAATCGTCTCTCCGACCTCTGACTCTCTCTTGGCAACAGCGATCCAGATATCACGATCGCCCTCTTTCACCTTCAAATACGTGTAAGAGGTGGCCTGAAGCACCTCCTGGACCACGCCCGTGCGCATATTGACGCCGGCATTGGCCTGCTGTTGCGTTTGAACCTGCTGTTGCGGCTGGGTCTGCTGCTGCGGTCGAGTTTGCTGTTGCTGCGGCTCTTCCTCTTCCTGCCGGCATGATGACGACAAAAGAGCCATCAAAATCGATATTACTATAAGCTTAAACCTCATGGCACATCCTCACAAAAAATTCAAATCACCTTTTTCAAACGGATACCAATATAACACACAGGCGGCAAAAGAACAAGCACCGCTGCGGATGCGGAGGAGATGCGGAGGTGAAACAGTTGTCGCAGCCGGCGCAAACTGCTAAGATACCTCCCATATAGGCCGTATTTGTTGTTCGCGTGTTTGCCCGCATGAAGGCTGACGACCATGGAACAGACCGACAATCTAAATATATTGCGTTTCAGGCCGCTGATCACTCCGGACGAGCTTAAGAGCCAGTTGCCGGAAACCGACGAGGTCGCGCGCCTCGTGGCAGGTTCCCGCGTGAGTATCTACAACATCCTTACGAACAAGGACAGGCGCCGACTCGTGATTACCGGGCCGTGTTCGCTCCATGACCGCGAGGCAACGCTTGAATACGCACGTAAGCTCACGGAACTGCAGGGCAAGCTCAGCGAGAAGATTCTGATAATCATGCGAGCCTACTTCGAGAAGCCACGGACAACACTGGGCTGGAAGGGCATGCTCTACGACCCCGACCTGGACAACTCGTACAATATTGAAGAGGGTTTCCGTCGGGCGCGCAGCCTGCTGCTTGCCATTGCAGAGCTGAAGTTGCCGACGGCTACTGAGTTTCTGGATCCCATCGTTCCGCAGTACACCGCCGATCTGGTGTCCTGGGCCGCCATCGGCGCCAGAACTACCGAGTCTCAGATACATCGTCAGATGGCAAGCGGCCTCTCGATGCCCGTCGGCTTCAAGAACTCCATAGACGGCAACCTGAGCGCCGCCATCGACGCCATCAAGGCCGCGGCCAGCGGCCACTTCTTCATGGGCATTGACGGGGGCGGCAAGGTCGTCATAGCCGAGACCCGCGGCAACAGGTGCGGGCACCTGGTAATGCGGGGAGGCACTCGAGGGCCGAACTATGCCTCCGAGCACGTGGCATTTGCCGAGGTCCTGCTGCGCAAGGCAAATGTTCCGACCGCAGTCGTGATCGACTGCAGCCACGCCAATTCGGACAAAGACCACAAACGCCAGCGCGAGGCGCTGTACGACGTCGCCGAGCAGATCGCCGGCGGCAATCGGCTGATCGCCGGCGTGATGCTCGAGAGTTTCCTGCACGAAGGCAATCAACCGATCGACACAAGGGAGAATCTCGAATACGGCCTGTCATTGACCGACAAGTGCATCGGCTGGGAAGAAACCGAAGAGTTGATTCGCCATTTCGCAGACGCTGCCGAGGGCCAGAGAGATGATCAGACAGGATGACAGGATAAAGACGGATTTTGGCAAACTACGAAAGACGCTAAATGCCGCGAAAAAGAAACCGCAGAGAACGCAGAGACCGCTGAGAAAGGATCAGCAGTCAACTGAATTTAGACATGATTACAGAGGATAAAGGCAAGATAAATGAGGCCCTTACAATATCTATGTAGATCCTGTTATCCTGTCCAAAACCTCTCTCTGCACCTGTGAATCATCAGTCAATATCGAAGATCCGGATCCATCGGGAATCAATCATCGGTGTGCTGGCTTGGATTTGTGGGCTTTGAGACTTGGAATCTGGTTGATTTTGTGTAGCTCGATACGCCCCTGATAGGCCTTAAAGACTAAAGACAGGGTGACCCTGCGAAGCCAGCCGAATTGACTGCCAATGCCTAATGCGTGAAGGCTCTAGCATGTAATGCCAACAGAGGACAATGTTTATGGGCTTCCAGTTCTTGGTGTAGTGGTGTTGTTATGGTTTACGATGGGTCACGAGTAAGCAATGGACGTAG
>LJTR01000104.1 GCA_001303465.1 Phycisphaerae bacterium SG8_4 | reverse complement strand
GTAGGCTCGCCCGTGATGCTGCGGGAATACGATCCGTTGCTGGACCGCTATATCATGAAAGTCCCGCCGTATCAGGCGAGGTGGCTGGACAAGGACATATTCGGCCAGGACAACGTCCTTCATGTGAAGTGGAAATGGAACGCCCTCCAGGCCGCGGAGTTCTTCGGCGAGGACAACCTGCCGATGTGCGTTAAGATTCAACTGCAAAACGGCAGGCATTACGACGAAACCGAGTACATTCAGGCAATCTACGGTGCAGGCGATCCGATCTACAGCGACCTGCCCGAGGATGTTGCATTGACCCGCCCGTGGATGGAGCACTTCGTCTGCACCTCGGCGACGCAGAACGAGCAAAAAATACTCGAACCGAAAAATAAGGGACCCGGGTATTTTCAGCGTCCGTTCTCAAGTTGGCATTATCATCGCAACTGGCATGAAGTCTACAGCAGGACGATGGCCCACTTTGCGATCTATGATACCAGGGGCGCCAACGCCCACTTCGAAGCGGTATTCGGCGAGGCCGAAGTGTCACTGCGCCCACCCACCTGGGCAATGAGGACAATGCAAAGCATCCTCGACCTGACTCCAGGCGGCGAGAATTACGCCCGCAACACCAAGGAATACGAAATGCCGCCGCAGTTCCTCCAGCGCGCGAGCGGTTACGACGTCGGGGTGGACTTCGGCGACCGCCTGATAGGCAATATCAACAGGTGGTTCCACGTCGATCTGTTCATGCAGATCAGTCAGATGATCCTGACCAAGAACCAGCCCGAAACAGCATACGGACTGATGCGGGCCGAGGCCGAGAAGCAGGGCCAACTCGCGCCGCAGGTCGAGACCTACGAGACGCAGGTCCTAGGGGATACGCACACCGGACTCTTAGACGCCGAGATGGACCGCGAGCCCGCCTATCCGTGGGGCGCACTGCCCGAGCCTCCGGACATCGTCAAGGAGTTCTCCGAAGGCGGTCTTGACGTGGAGTTCGTCGGCCCCCTGAGCATGGCTCAGATCAGGGACAGGACCGTCCTGAACTTCTACCGCAACCTCGGCGTGGCCGAGGCCGTCGCGGGGTTCAGCCCCGAGGCGATGCACAAGATCAAATGGCCCGAGGCGCTCGAACGGGTAATGGAGGCCGGCAACTTCCCGCAGGGCGACTTGAGATCGGCCGATGAGTACGCCGAACTGGTCGAAGGTATCAGGCAGCGGGCCATCCAGGCCGAGGTGGCTCAGAACGCCCCGAAGATGGCCCAGGCGATCAAGAACCTCCAGGGCACAACTGAGCAGGGCAGTCCGCTCAAGGCACTTACGGGAGACGCAGCGTGACCACGAATCATCCGGCACCACTGCACAACGACAGATTGCACATGACGTTCAATGAGCGGCTGGAAATGTACCAGCGGCACCGCAAGGCATTGATTGAGGAACTGGAGTTGATTTTCAATCCGGATGACAGCGGCGACAGGTCGGCGTTGGGCCGGGCGATGTGCCGGAAGATGCACGAGCTATGCCCGGATAAAGGCATTCTGCTTGAGTGTGTAGCTCAAGGAGTAATCACGGCAGCAAAACGTATTCGCGCACAGGAAGGATAGAGACATGGCAAAGAAGAAGGCAGCACCGAAAAAAGAGACGGCAGACCTCACTCCGGAGCAGAAGCTGGCGGCGGACTGGCCGGCCAAGCACAAGCAACTCGCCCCGTATATTACCGAGTTGGGTCGCATCAGGACAGGCCTCAAGCCGAGCGCAATCGAAAAGGCAAAGGACATCCTGAAGAACTACGGTTTTTAGGAGACATGAAAGGAAGACCACAGTGGCCAGACCAACCAGAGTCAAGATCAAGCGCGGCGATCAGTGGGTGTATGTCGATGAGCTTGATCAGGTCCGCGAGCAGGAAAACCAGGAAGCCCGCGAGGCCCATGTGCCCGGCCCGATAGTCATCAACACCCTGCCCAGATTGCAGGACCTTGATGATGAAGTGCCCTACGACCAACTGACCTTCGAGCACCCGGAGGTGAATCCCTACATCGTCTCGGTGGATGGCGGTCGGTCGGTCAAGATTCGTATGGGTTTATCGCCCGAGCAGCATTGTATTGCCGAGCAGATCATCGCCCGGTTCAAGAAGAAGATTCGCAAGAAAACCAAGAAGACCACGCACAAGAAGAAGGTGGCAAAGAAAAGGAGTAAACGAGCATGTTGAAGCACTGGCTATACGGATCGGGTATCAGAGTATTCCACACCGAAGGTGGCGGTGAGGGCGGTGGGGGTGGTGAAGGAGTCGAAGGCGGCGATACTGGCTGGCAGGCAGACCACCCATTCTTCGCCGACAATCCGGATGCGGCCAAGGCATTCGCGAAATACACCAGCGCCGAGGAGGCATGGAAGGGCGCCCACGAAGCGGTACGCAAGGTGGGCGAACCTTACAAGCTGCCCAAGGACCTCTCAAAGCTCACCGAGGAGCAGGCCGCCGATTTCCAGAAGGGCCTCAACACTCTTCGAGGCGTTCCCGAGAGTCCGGACAAATACAACTTAACCCTCGGTGATGATGTCGCCGTTGACGATGAGACCATGTCCGAGTTCCGCCAGATGGCTCACAAAGAGGGTTGGACCGAGGCGCAGGCCCAGGGCGTACTGGACCTCTACAAGGGATATGTCGGCAGGATGGTCGACAAGCGTAACGGCATGATCAAGGACATGACAGACAAGAACTACGACCAGTACGTCAAGGAGAAGGGCAGCGAGGCCGACGCCAAGCTCAGGCACGGGTGGATCAAAGAGTACCTCCAGACCTGCTGCCTCGGGGAAGACGGCCAGCCCGACAAGGATGTATGGGAGGCGTTCCAGGCCCGCATCCTCCACGAGGACCGCATTATCGAACTACCGTTGGTGCGGGCGCTGGAGGAACCGGCCAGGCTGGCTCGTGGCGGCGGTGGTGCTCCTGCCGGCCAGGGCGCCAGTCGGATTGCTCCAGGAGCGCTGGACTATCCGGAAATGAAGAAGAAATAGGGGTCTAAATCATGAGCATGGAAGACACACAACCACAACCAGCAGGTGACGACGGTGGCGTCAACCCTCCGCAGCCACAGAAACTGCCGACCCCTCATCAGATGCACTCGCTGATGCACATGCTGGTAGGTCTGTTGAACGGCATAACAATTTCAGAAAAAGCGCTTGACGAGTACGATTCCGAGAGTAAGATCAACATCACGTATGATGAAGAAGCAAAGTCATGGTCGATGTGGACAGGCAAGAAAGATGACGCACCTAAGATCATAACACCCGGTCTGGTCAAGCCGAAGAGGAAACGGCGGCGAATCCAACTGCCCTCTTCAGGCGACCGCCGAAGAATGTTTGGGAGTTAATCAACCGCTTGCGTAGAGCGGACAATTCAGCCACCCCTCTCACGAGGGCCTGAGACTTACGGCTTCAGGTAAGCCGGGGCCTAGCACGCCCTGAGTGTCAGGAGCAAAGCCCGCACATCGCGGCTACCTTTTCTCCGTTGTTGTAATGACAACCATTTTTTAGGAGAAACCGCGATGGCGGAAATCAATGTAGCATCTCAACTGAGCTATGGCGAGATAGCCAAGCGCACGGACCCCAAGGGCGGCCTCGTAGAAATCTTCGAGGCGATGAACGAGGTCAATCCCGTCTTCAAGTTCATCCCCGCCGTTCAGGCGAACCGCAGGTACAGTCACTTTGTCACTCGCCGAACCTCGGTGCCGAGTGGAACCTGGAGGAAGTTCTACCAGGGTACCGCCAAGAAGGCGAGCACCACGCAGACCCAGACCTTCCCGGTCGCCCTGCTTGAGGCTCTTTCAGAAGTCGATGAGGACCTGATCGACACCTCCGAGGACCCCGCAGGCACTCGCCGGCAGGAGGACATGGCGTTTGTCGAGGGTATGCAGCAGCAGGTCATGGACGCCCTGATCTCCGGGACAACGTCAGGGACGCCCGAGCAGATCGACGGCCTCCAGGGCTACCTCAACAGCCTGTCCAATACGATGGTCTTCGATGGCGGCAACAGCGGAGGCACCAGCATCTATGTGGTCGATATGTCGCCCTCGACTACGTTCATGATCTACCCTTCTGGCGCCACGAATCGCGGCCCGCAAGGCCTGTCGATCAACACCAACCCGACCGGCGGCAACGGTAAGAAATGGGTCACTGACTCAAACAGCCTGGACTACCTCGCCTACTGCACGCAGTTCAAGTGGTGGGTCGGATGGGTGGTCAGGGACATGCTGGCAATCGGCCGGTACGCGAACATCAACCCGACAGTCGGCGGCAGCAACACCTTCGACGAGAACAAACTGATCGAGATGCTGAACTACGGCCGGTTCAATCCCCGCACGACCTACATCCTCTGCACCAAGGAGGTCAAGGCCCAGATGCAGATCAGGGCCAAGGACAAGGCCAACGTCAACTTCTCCGTGACCAACGCCCTTTCGGGCGAAGAGGTCGTGATGTTCGGCGGCTACGCCCCGGTCATGCGGTGCGACTCGATCAGCACCAGCGAGACAGTCGTGACGTGATCCTGATGTGACGTAATGTGACAAGTTCATACGAAACTCAAGCATAAGGAGTTAACGATGAGTATGATAGATTCCAGGTGGGAATTTTGGGATGATCAAGCCCTTACCACCGCCGAAAAATCCCACACCAACGGCAACCTGATCGACCTTGAGGAGAATGGCGTTACCGACGAGATGCTGCCGGCGATGCTCTACTTCAACATCAAGGTCGGCACGGGCTTCACCGGAACCGACAGCGGTGTGATGATCAGTCTGATCACCAGCGACTCGGCGACCTTCGCATCGGGCAACCAGTGTGTAATCTCGCTCGGCAGTACGAGTGTGCCGATCCTGGTGGCCGAACTGGCCGCAGGTGCCGTCTTCAGTGCCTCCAGGCACATCTTCAACCTCAAGAAATACCTGGGTGCGTTCTGGGAACCCGTCTCCGAAGCAGGGGCGACCGGCAAACTTGATTGTTGGGCAGGCCTCGAACCGCTGTCGCCTCTCAAAGTACAGAAGGCGCCGGACGGCTACACAATTGCCTAGCTAGGACATGAGTGCCGGGGGCGCCATCTTTGTGGTTCCCCCGGCATAGAACGTGCAACCTCTTTTAGGAGATGCAGTTATGAAACGGATGATATGTATCGTACTGGCGGTAAGTCTGACCTTGCTGCTGATGATCATGTCTTTGCTCCCGCTGGCCCGGAGCGCGACCATAAGTTACGGCTTGACGCACTACAACGCCAACCGGGGCTATATCGGCTCGGGGACATACAACGACCCGCTCTACAACTTCATCAACGAGGTCGAGACAGAACTCGAAGCCAGCATGACAATTATGATTGATTACTACCCCGCTGCGGTTGAGCTTGACGGCACAGCACCGCCTACACTGACAGCCATCGGGACGGACGGACAGGCGAATATCTCGGCCCTGGCTTTCGACGCCGATGGAGGCAGCACAGGCGACGACATCGCCTTCCTCAACTGGACCGTGCCGGATGGCTATGTGGCCGACTCGGCGAGACTCAACGTTTGGTACTCGTTTTCCACCGCCGAAGATGCAGCGGACGAGGCGCAATTCGACTTCACTGTGCAAGCCTGCGCAGCCGGCGAGGCGCTGGATGCAGCAGGCACCGCACTGGCCGACCAGACGACAGTAATTGCCGCCGGCAACACCGATAACGGCAAACTCCACATCACGCAGTACAACATCGAGGTTGAAGACATTGCCGTTGACGACCTAGTGATAATCATGGTGACTGTGGACGAAAGCGCGTCGGCCCTTGCCAATTCCGGGACGCTCGACGTGCATAAGTTTGTTATCGAGTACGAATCCAGCGAGCGGTAAGGCTGGTTCCACGAAATAGGGCCGGGGCAGTTGTGGTCTTCTGGTGTCCCGCGCCCTTTTTTCAGAAAGGCACACGATGTTCAAACAAATAGCGTTACCGCAGGAGACGTGGGGTGCGGCGGAAACTGCCCTCGTGACCCGCAAACTGAACGACCGTGGCCAGGTCTCGCAAATATCCTTCAAGGGCAATAATGCCACCAATGCGATCACGTATGAGTTGATCATCTACGACCCGCTCGGCGGGGTCCTCTACACTCAGTCGGGGATCGTTGACGCAACAACGACCGTCTACCATGCCACGAAGGATTCTGAAGACTTCCACGAGTTCATCGTCGCCCCTGGTTGCACCTACACCCTTGAACCCTCCGGCGCTCCGGGCGTGAGCACTGGCATTGTCGACATCATTCTTGGAATGAAGGAATAAGCAATGTTCAAGCTAGTCACAATACCACAATTGACGTGGGCCGATACTGAGACTGCCGCGCAGACCGTCAATCTCTTTGACCGGGGCCAGGTGTCGCAGATCAGTGTCAAGGTGAACGACAACACCGGCAACAGGACAGTGCAGGTAACGATCAGCGACGAAAATGCCGGGCAGTTGTATGATAAATCCCTAATCCCCGAGAATGCCGTAACGGTCTACCACGCAACCAAAGACACCGAAGACTTCCACGAATTTGTCATCGGGCCGGGCTGTACTCTCAAGGTCACGCCTTCGGGCGATCCCGGCGCGTCTGGCCTGGAAGTTGATATTGTCCTCGGTATGGAGGAATAGACCATGCGTGAAGGGCCGCTGAAGATGCTTGTCATCGCAGCGATCATGGCCCTGCCACTCACAATGGGTGCGGGTTCTGCGATCCTGCCGTACATCACGCCCTTTATGCGCACAGTCCTGGACGACGCCGACGCCGAGACCGCCAGAGATACTCTTGAGGCCGCCGGCTGGTCGGCGACGATAGTGAACAGCCCGACGAGTGCAGGAGAGGAGGGCGACCTGTGGGCAGATTCCGGAGGCAATTACCTCTACGTGGCCTACGGCGACAATCAATGGCACCGGGTAGCCATAGCCACATGGACGCCCGGAGCAAACCATTTGTTGCAGGAAGACGGCACTAGCTTCCTGCTTCAGGAAGACGGGACGTCCAAAATCATACTGGAGAATTGATAATGAAAAAGCTCGCCCTATTGCTGGTCTTGATTCTCCCGGCCGCCTTGCAAGCGGCTGACGCGAAACTGACGGCCCTGAGTCAACTGGCCCAGGCGGACAACGATGATCTTATCTACGTGGTGGACGACGCCAATGGTACGCCTGCAAGCTACAAGATACCGCGCGAGGAATTTCTGATCTCCTGGGCCGGGTCCACCAACATTACGACCTTGGGCACGATAGCCTCGGGAACGTGGCAGGGTACGACCATAGCCGTCGATCAAGGGGGTACGGGGGCCACATCCCTCTCAGATGGGTTCGTCCTTCTAGGCAACGCCACTGGCGCCATTCAGGCCCTCGATGTCACGACCGATGGCGGGATCATCATAGGCGACGGCACGACCGACCCAGTAGTTCTCGACGTAGGTTCCTCGACGGCAATTACCATTCTGGGAACTGTCGGTACTGGAACGTGGGAAGCTACTGATGTGGGTGTAGAACATGGCGGCACTGGCCGCTCGACTTCGACTACAGCCTACGGCCTGATAGCGGCTGGCACGACGGCGACGGGAGCACATCAGACGCTTGCAGCCGGTTTGACTACCCAGATACTCGTAGGCGGTGGGGCAGCGGCCTTGCCTTCGTGGGGCACAGACATTCCCACCGCTGTTACTATCGGATCGGGCTATATCTACCGGGCTGGTGGGACAGACGTTCCAGTAGGCGACGGCGGGCTAGGCACAGATGTCTCAGCGTTCACCGATGGGTTAGTGGGGGTGGCTACGGGGGCCGTAACCGATATAGACTCCGAAGGCGAGTTGGAAACAGCTCTCGGAAGCATCGACATTATGGTTGTAGCTACTGACGACTTTTCATCTGCAAACCTCGCTACTGCACTGTCAGATGAAACAGGAACGGGCGGTGGCTTTGTGCGAGCCAATAGTGCAACTATGGATTCGCCGACTTTCACCACGGCTGTTACCGCTACAGACCTGCTTACCAATGCACACTTTACCCACTCGACCGATTGGGGAGACATCGAAACCGACGGCAGTGGCAATGTCCTGATCGACGCCGACAACAACGTCACGATCACGGGTGATTGGAATTTCGGGGGGGCTACAAACTTCGAGCTACCGAACTCGGCAACACCGACACTCCCAAACCTCGCCGGTGAGGTAGCTCTTGACACCGACCTCTTGAGCGGGACCACCGGCCAGGGGATTCTCGAACTTCATTCAGGCGTGCAACTGACCTACATTGTCGGCACAATCGACACTCCGGGCGATGACGAAATACCGAAATATGACTCGACCACAGGGACTATCCAATGGGAGACTGACGCTGGAGCCGCAGGCGGCGATGCCTGGAGCGACCCGGTAGACTCGGACATCCTGCCAACGGGCAATGACAATACCTTTGACATCGGCAGTTCCGGCGCTTCGTTTGCCGAAGGCTGGTTTGACACAATGCTCTACAGCAAGGCGATAACTCTGACCGATGAGGACGCTTCCCCGACCGGCGCGGGCGAATTGAAGTATGATAACGGCATTACCGGCCTCGATGACGGAGCTTTGGTGTGGTATGACGATGATGAAATTCGCACGATAGTTGACATCGACGCTTCTGAGGGAGTCTTCGAGAGCGGCGATGACGGGCATGTTGTGACTTTCAACTGGAATGCTGGGGCGGCATACTTCGACCTTCAGGCTCCTGGGGCTGCTTCCGGTGATATAACCGACGTCTGGACCGACGATACAGGTGATGTATCCGCCTTGACTGCCGGAGCAGGCGATACTCTCGACGCAGGAGGGGCCGACAGTACCGTTCCCTGGGAAATTGATTCTACCGGCACACCAACGACCGAGGGTGAGGCACTATGGAGGACCGACGTTGATAACCTGCTCATTGGCGACGGAGCGGCCGGGACAGTCTACATGGCAAAGGGAGCTTCGGACGGCGATGCACTCGCGGGAGACTCGGCATCTGGCTTTTTCGACACCGGCACGGTAGAAGTAACCTATGGCGGCACTGGAGCGGCGTCTTTGTCCGATGGTTTCGTATTGCTCGGCAACGCCACCGGAGCAATACAAGCCCTTGACGTCACGACTGATGGCGGAATAATCATCGGTGATGGTACTACCGACCCGGTAGTTCTCGACGTTGGTTCCTCGACGGCAATTACTATTCTGGGCACTGTTGGAACTGGGACGTGGGAGGCCACCGACGTCGGAGTTGAGCATGGTGGCACAGGTCGGTCTACTTCAACTACGGCTTATGGTCTCATAGCAGCGGGAACGACCGCCACAGGGGCTCACCAGACCCTTGCGGCGGGCGGCACCGACGAAATGCTTGTGGGGGGCGGGGCTGCGGCTCTGCCGATCTGGACAACCGCGACAGGGACGGGGGCGCCTGTGCGGGCAGACTCTCCGTCCTTCTCGACGGAACTGACCGCCACCGACCTGATCGACGTGGAAGACCTCAAACATGAAGATCACGGAGAAATCGACTACTCTACCGGAAACGCAGTGATTGACGACGGCGTGGCAGTAACCAACTGGAACCTCACCACACCGACCATTACCACCAGTGCGACCGTGACTGATGGAACGTGGATCGGAATATCAGGGGGAGAAACGATCACCTTCGACGGTACTGGCGACGACATCCAGATTGATGGGGCTCAGGTGGGCATCGGAGTGGACCCCACGCAAAAATTTCAGGTCGGCTCTGCCACTAACACCGACCGCATAAGCCTCTACCATGATGACACTGACGCTTATATGGAATGGGACGACGGTGTGTTGCGTGTCCGCACAACTGAAACAGATCAAAATGGAGACATGCGTATATACGGTAATGGGACAGGTTACGCCGCTTTGCGACTCTATGATGAAGACGATGCAGAATCAGTTGTAATAACGTCCCAAAGTCAACAGGGGTATATCTTCGTCTCTGGCACTGGACCGTCATTCTTGAACTTACAGCACGAGGCAGAGGCCGGGGTAAAGCTCTTTACAAGCGCCGGTGACAATGAGACGCCCGAACTGTTCGTCTATGGGTATCGGACGGGCGACCAGTTACGCAATATGCAGATCGCGGTCGGGATTGATGCTGTGGATACCGCCTCGTTCGACGGCGTGAGCAACTACCTGTTTGACGGCACTATCCAAGCTAATACCTCGCTGATCCTGACAGGGGCCGATGCAGACCCGACCCTGGCCGGGCAGATACGATACGATTCAACAATCACCGGCCTGGCCGATGGCGGTCTTGTCTGGTACGACCAGGATGAGATACGCAGGGTGGTGGACATCGACGCTTCCGAGGGCGACTTCGCATCGGGTGACGATGCCAAGCTCGTTCGCTACGTCTGGAACGCTGGCAATGGGTATTTCGACCTTGTTACAGCAGCGGGTGGCGGGGATATGTCGAAGTCCACTTACGATGTTGACACCGACAACGACAT
>LJTR01000103.1 GCA_001303465.1 Phycisphaerae bacterium SG8_4 | reverse complement strand
GGGGATGTGGTCGCTGTCGGTGTTCGACCATATCGGACGGCCTGACTTGGCGTCGAGCGCATGGACGAAGACGCCGTCGCCTGGCCAGAGCCCCGCGGCGAAATATATCACACCGTCGACAAAGACCGGTCCTCCGCGCACAGGATAGAGTGAGATCAGGCGCCCGTGGCCCAGGAGCTTTCGGTCCTGCATGCCGGCAGGGAGACCGCGAAACTTCCAGAGCAGCTCTGCGTCGTCGGCACTGAGGCAATAGAGATAGCCATCGTCACTGGCGAAGTAGACCTTGCCCCGCCAAACCACCGGGGCGAAGCGCACCGGTCCTTCGGCAAAGAACCGCCATTGCTCGGCACCGGTTGCCGTGCTCAGGGCCGTGACGCTGTCATTGACCATCGAGGGAACGAACATGGTCTCGCCCGCCACGACCGGCTCGTACGATGCGTCGAAGCCCAATCGCACCTCGAGCGGGAAGGCCGGGCGCGGCGCGCCAAATTCACGAATCCACTGCAAGTGTAACTGCTCGGCGAGTTTCTCCTCAGAGGCCGCCGTCCGTCCGGCATCGTAGCGGAACTGAGGCCAGTCGCCGCCGAAAAGTTCAGTGGCCGGTATTAGCCCCAAAATCATGATTGCGAAGATGGTTGTGCGTTTCATGTGGCCCCTTTCATGCTCCCAAAACTGAACTTGTTGGCTTCCAACGGCCTATGGGCCGTCGATTAGATTACATATGGCCGCCGATTTCAACGAGAATTGTTACGCAATCCAGCTTTTCAAACAGGATCAACTGGATTTGCAGATAACTCATTACTTGAGTCCCCCCTTGCCCCTGCAATTGGGCAGGGCGGGGCAGTCATGGTGTAATATCGTCTGTGACCCCTTGAGTAACAGTCGCCAAAGCTATGTTGGCAGCTTCCTGCTTGCAGCCAGATCCCTCCACTTCGGTCGGGATGACTGGGGAATTTATGGAATGGAGAATTGGGTAGGGCCTTGTCATTGACTATTCACTATTGACTGTTGTCTTTCTTCGTGCCTTCCTTCGTTCCTTCGTGGTGAATAAAATCCGTGAAATCCCGTTAATCCTGTCTAATGTGGTTTTTTGGCACCAGTTAAATGGTGCGATTCATCGCAACACAGGTGTTCTAAGCCGTGTTATCAGTGAAATCTGTGTCTAATTTGGCTTGGGCAATATGTGCGGGTCGGGACCAGAACGGTGAAGAACTTATTACAGGTCCTAAAGATAGCTCTGCAAACGCCGGGGGAATTCCTCGAAACGGAAGAGCCTGTCATATTCGATCAGGCCCGATAGCGCCCTGGAGAAGATACGATGTTCGCGCTCTTCCAGGACCGCGATCGGATTTAGACCGCCTACAATGATTGCGCCGACCCTGCCGGACGGTACGGGGATATCCAGCAGTGGCTGCTCGGGCAAACCGAGTTCCATGATCGCACCGAGACCGACCTCCTCCAGGCGCTGGCCGATGTTTATGAGTCTCTGCCTACTCTCACTGGGCAGTTCCCGGAAGCTTGCGCCGATAAGTCCGTTTCCGTCCTGTATTGCCCCATGATAGTTTGTCATGCCGCTGCGGATAAACACTTCAAGCGGGTCAATGCTGGTCCCGCCGTAGTGTATGATCTCGGTGAATCTAAGCGCTTTGCCGTCTCTGACTTCCAGCAATCCCCCAAAACGGGATGCCATCGGTATTCCGTGCTTGAGCAGAATGCCGTTTATTGTGATCGAACAGACGGTACAGAACCCGACCCTGCCTTCGGGGACCAGAACCTCGCCGATTGTCTCGCCGGGCCGCAGCAGCGTCATCAGTTTGCCCATGGCAAAGCCTTTGGCAAATACCTTGCAGACCGGTTCGACACAGTCCGCGAGCTGATCCGGATCCACAAGCGAGGTATTGACGACAACCGTTCCACTTCGCATTGGCAGGTCAAAAGTCATTCGGTAGATCATCTGGTCTATTTTAGCCGACAGGGTCCCCGGCAGTTGCCTTATTGTCGAGGACTGCAATTCGGCCAGGCCGGCCTCGGTTATGACCCTGCCCTTTCTGCCGTGGGGAATGGTCAGTCCTTCAGCATCGAGTTCTTTTAGATAGAGTCTCACCGTTCTTTCGCTGAACATGAGGCTCCCGAGCGAAAGCAACTCGGTTATCTTCGCAGAGCTGACCGGGCGGGTCTGCTCTTTCAACACATTGAGAATTGCAATCTTTTTGTCGATTTTTTTCTGCATTCTACCGGCCCCAAAAACGGCAATTTCGCCACCGCGCCGAGATTTCAGATGGCTTTGCGGCCAAGTATACATAACGTTCGGCAAAAAGCAAGTATTTTTGCCGATAAGTATGGCCAGTCGGCAAGACTGCCGACATTTTGCGGACTTTTATCGATTGACATTGCCGTTATGATATGGTATTTGGAAGTTTCGGCATTTTCTTGCCGATCGAATAGAGTCTTTTTTGACCAACTTTTTAGAAAGGAGCTCAATCAAATGTCAGTGAACAACGTCATTCAGGGCGTTTACGAGGATGTCCTAAGACGCAATCCGGGCGAAGCAGAATTCCAGCAGGCGGTAAAAGAGGTTATTGACTCTCTCGGACCGGTACTGGAAAGACATCCGGAGTACGTCGATGCCCGGATACTGGATCGGATTGTAGAGCCGGAGAGACAGATTATGTTTCGAGTGCCATGGCTCGACGACAAGGGCGACGTTCAGATCAATCGTGGATTTCGGTTTGAGTTCAATAGCGCGCTTGGCCCGTATAAAGGCGGCCTGAGATTCCACCCTTCAGTCAATGCAAGCATCCTCAAGTTCCTCGGATTCGAGCAGGTATTCAAGAACTCGCTTACCACTCTGCCGATGGGGGGCGGCAAGGGTGGGTCAGATTTCGACCCCAAGGGCAAGAGCGACAACGAGGTCATGCGTTTCTGCCAGAGCTTTATGACCGAACTGTCTCGTCATATCGGTCCGGATACCGACGTGCCGGCCGGGGACATCGGTGTCGGCGGACGTGAGATCGGTTTCATGTTCGGTCAGTACAAGCGTGTTCGAAATGAGTTCACCGGGGTTCTGACTGGAAAGGCGCTGAACTGGGGTGGATCGCTTATTCGTCCCGAGGCCACCGGCTACGGATGTGTCTATTTCGCCGAGGATATGTTGAAGAGCCGCGGTGAGAACTTCAAAGGTGAAGTCTGTACGGTCTCCGGTTCCGGAAACGTGGCACAATACACCGTCGAGAAACTGAACCAGCTCGGGGCGAAGGTAGTCAGTCTCTCTGACTCCGGCGGCACGGTTTATGATCGCAACGGAATTGACGATGAGAAACTGGCCTTCGTGCTGGAACTGAAGAACGTACGGCGCGGACGTATCAAGGAATACGCCGACAAGTTTGGTGCTGAGTACCGCGAGGGCGAACGCCCATGGGGTATTACGTGCGACTGCGCCTTCCCGAGCGCGACTCAAAATGAGATTAACGGCGAGGATGCCGAGACACTGCTCAAGAACGGCTGTCGCCTTGTTGCCGAAGGAGCGAACATGCCGAGCACACCGGAGGCGGTTGACCAGTTCCTGGCCGCCAAGATACTCTACGGTCCCGGCAAGGCTGCAAACGCCGGTGGCGTGGCCACCTCGGGGCTCGAGATGTCGCAGAACTCGATGCGCATCTCATGGACCAGGGAGGAAGTGGACCAGCGGCTGCATGATATAATGGTCGCCATCCACAAACAGTGCTTTGAGGCGGCCGAAGAATACGGACAGCCGGGCAATCTCGTCATGGGCGCCAACATCGCCGGATTCGTCAAGGTTGCCGACGCGATGCTTGACCAAGGGGTCGTTTAGAGTAAGATCAGTGGGCTAACGGGGCAAAGGGCGTTTCTTCCGGAATCGCCCTTTTATTTTGTTCTTGCGAAGCTCATGCGTCTTGCCGGCACGCGGGGCTTTCTCGTTAAGGATAGTCTGATGAAGGAATCACCGGCGGCAATGAGGAAATGGAAACATGGTTGGATGGGCAAGCACGGGATTTGAAGGTCTGGACAAGATACTCACCGGCCTGCAGAAAGGTGACAACGTCGTCTGGCAGGTGGACAGTGTTGAGCACTTTCGCAGCTTCGTAGATCCGTACGTTGCCAGGGCGGCCGAGGACGGACGCAAACTCGTATACATGAGATTCGCCCACCATCGGCCCCTCGTGGAGCCGGGACCTAACGTCAGAATTCACGATCTGCATGCAGCCAGCGGTTTCGAGACTTTCTCATCTGAGGTTCACAATATCATCACCGAAGAAGGCAAAGAGGCCTACTACGTTTTTGACTGTCTGTCCGATCTGCTCGGTGCCTGGGCGACTGACTTGATGATTGGCAACTTCTTTATGGTAACGTGCCCGTACCTTTTCGAGTTGGACACAATAGCCTATTTCTGCCTGTTGCGGGACAAGCACTCCTACAAGACTATAGCCCGCATTCGCGAGACCACACAACTGCTGCTGGACCTCTACAGCTTCGAGGGGAGTTTTCACGTCCATCCGTTGAAGGTCTGGAATCGCTATTCGCCGACGATGTTTCTCCCGCACATTCAGAAGAAGGATGATTTTGTACCGATCACAACGAGCGTCGATGCTGCGCGGCTGATTTCCTATTTTTCGGAGAAAGGACCTGAGCCGGCCCGGAGGGCTTTGGATTACTGGGACAGGGTTTTCATCCGTGCAGAGGAGTTGTGCGCGAAGACTTACGCTTCACAGCAGGACAGAGACGCTGCCATTGAGCAACTGTGCAAAATGATGGTGGGCCGTGAGCAGCGCATGCTGTCGCTGGCAAAGTCGAAGTTCTCTCTGGAAGATCTTCTCGGCGTCAGGAAACGCATGATCGGCACAGGTTTCATCGGGGGAAAGGCAGTAGGAATGCTGCTGGCCAACAAAGTGATCTCAAGTGATGAATCACTCGGGCTCAGCGACAGCCTGGAGCCTCACGATTCTTTCTATGTCGGATCGGACGTGTTTTACACCTACCTCGTGGAGAACGGCTGGTGGACTCTGCGCATGGAGCAGAAGTCCGAAGCCGGTTACTTCAAGGTTGCCTCCGAACTGAGGGAGAAGTTGCTGACGGGCAAATTTCCCGATCAGGTTCGTGAGCAGTTTCGCGAGATGATAGAGTACTTCGGGCAATCGCCTATCATCGTGCGCTCGAGCAGCTTGTTGGAGGATGCCTTCGGCAATGCATTTGCCGGCAAGTACGAGAGCATCTTCTGTGTTAACCAGGGAGACCCCGACGAGCGATATTTGCGTTTTGAAGAGGCCGTGCGCCAGGTGTACGCGAGCATGATGGGCCAAGACGCCCTGACATACCGACTTCAAAGAGGCTTGCACCGGGAAGATGAGCAGATGGCGCTGCTTGTTCAGCGCGTCTCCGGTTCGCACCGTAACGGATATTTCTTCCCGGACCTCGCCGGTGTTGGAATGTCGCACAACGCATTTGTCTGGAATCCGCAATTGGATCCAAAAGCGGGAATGCTGAGGCTCGTACTCGGCTTGGGTACGCGTGCTGTGAATCGAGTTGATCACGACTACCCGCGGATAGTCGCCCTTGACACTCCTTTGACCAGACCGCTGGCCGGGACCGATGATGTGCGAAAGTTTTCTCAGCGCCGCGTTGATCTGCTCGATACCAAAGACAACAGCCTCAGGACGGTTGCGTTTGAAGAGCTTTTGGGCAAGGGGCTGGACGCAGAGTTGGAATATGTTGCCGTGAGAGACTCTCAATTGTCCAGGCGGGCCCGGCAGCAAAGCGGACGAACAGAGCAATATTGGCTGCTTACGTTTGAGAAGCTGTTTTCTCAGACATCCTTTGTCCGGAACATGCAGAAGATACTAAAGGCCCTGGAAACCGCCTACAGCTATCCGGTGGATATCGAGTTCACAGCCAATTTTATCGAAGGCGGTAGAACTATGATTAATCTACTCCAGTGCAGACCTCTGCAGACCAAAGGTCATCAGCCGCATGTGGAGGTGCCGTCATGCGTCGATGAGGGAAAGGTCCTGTTCGAGACCGAAGGTTATTCCATGGGAGGCAGCATGACTCTGGGAATACGCCGCGTGGTCTATATTGACCCGGAAGGATACACACGGTTATCT
Source organism: Phycisphaerae bacterium SG8_4 (assembly GCA_001303465.1). Classification (GTDB taxonomy): domain Bacteria; phylum Planctomycetota; class Phycisphaerae; order Sedimentisphaerales; family Anaerobacaceae; genus SG8-4. The sequence continues at coordinate 4,391 of LJTR01000103.1, read as the reverse complement.
CTGTCGCAAAAATACGACGTTGCCAGGCTTGTCGGCAGGCTCAACAACCTGATTCATGACAGGTACGCCGATGCGACGATCCTGTTTGGACCGGGCAGGTGGGGCACTTCGACGCCGAGTCTGGGTGTGCCCGTAGGATTTCACGAAATCAGCAATGTAGCGGTGCTCGTAGAGATGGCCTACGAGAGCAGCACCATGATGCCCGAGCTGTCCTTCGGGACCCATTTCTTTCAGGATCTGGTCGAAACGGATATTTTCTACGTTGCCCTCTTTCCGAACAGGGAAAACGTCGTTTTTGACAGGGATCTGCTTTTGCAGATGCCGAACGTGCTCTCGAAGCTTGGGGCTGAGGCCGGCAAATACGAAGGTGTCGTCCATGTGTGCGAAATGAGCCGCGGGCAACTTCAAATCTTCGCTGATTTGCTCTCTCGAAAAGTGTTGTGCTGTTTCGCGTAGTCTATCTTTGGGTGCCCCCAATGAGTGTGATGCGCCGTCCGGCGAGTGTGGCCAGGAATAGTTTGACAGAGCAACATTCTTATAGTCTAATCCTTCGCAGCTTGCAGACGTCTATGGAGACATCACATACTTGGAGACTTTTAGATTGACCATACACAAAGGCACCGTCAAAGTAACGATCATCGGCTCAGGACCCACCAAAACTTTTACTTGTGGAGTGAAATAATGCCCAAACGCAAAGATATCGACAAAGTAATGATAATTGGCTCGGGGCCGATCATCATCGGCCAGGCGTGCGAGTTTGACTATTCCGGCACACAGGCGTGCAAGGCGCTGCGGCAATTGGGCTATGAGATTGTGCTGGTCAATTCAAATCCGGCGACAATCATGACCGATCCTGAGATGGCGGATGCAACTTACATCGAGCCTCTGAATCTGGAGACTATGACCAGGATTATCGAAAAGGAGCGCCCGGATGCGCTGCTGCCGAATCTTGGAGGCCAGAGCGGCTTGAACCTTTCGTCGGAGCTTGCCCGGGCCGGTGTGCTCGAAAAATTCGGGGTCAAGGTCATCGGTGTTCAGATCGATGCGATCAAACGAGGCGAGGATCGCCAGGCATTCAAAGACACGATGAACAAGCTCGGCATCGACATGCCGCGCAGCCTGATTGCCAATAGCCTGGAAGAAGCCGAGGAGGCCATAAAGGAGATCGGCCTGCCGTGCGTTGTGCGACCCGCCTACACCATGGGCGGCACCGGAGGCGGCTTTGCCTACAACATGGAGGAGTTCAGTGCTCTCGCCGAGCGAGGGCTCCGTGCAAGTTTCGTCGGACAGATCCTGGTGGAGGAGTCCGTGCTCGGGTGGGAAGAGCTGGAGCTGGAGGTGGTGCGCGACAGCAAGAACCAGATGATTACCGTCTGTTTCATCGAGAACGTCGATGCGATGGGTGTCCACACCGGTGACAGCTACTGTACGGCCCCCATGCTGACAATTGACAAGAAGCTGCAGGAGCGTCTGCAGAAATACTCATACGATATAGTCGAGGCCATCGAGGTGATCGGCGGCACCAATATCCAGTTCGCTCACGATCCGAAGACCGGACGCGTGGTGGTGATCGAGATCAACCCCAGGACTTCGCGCTCCTCGGCACTCGCCTCGAAGGCTACGGGCTTTCCGATTGCTCTGGTCTCTTCGCTGCTGGCAGGCGGATTGACGATGGATGAAATCCCCTACTGGCGTGACGGAACACTGGAGAAGTACACTCCCTCGGGCGATTACGTCGTCGTCAAGTTCTCCCGCTGGGCGTTCGAGAAATTCGAAGGGCTCGAGGACAAGCTCGGCACCCAGATGCGGGCCGTCGGCGAGGTCATGAGCATAGGCAAGAACTACAAGGAAGCATTCCAGAAGTCGATTCGCTCGCGAGAGGACGGACGTTACGGCCTCGGCTTTGCCAGGGACTACAATCGCAAGCCCCTCGACGAACTGATGCGTTTGCTGGCCGAGCCGTCCAGTGAGAGACAGTTCATCATGTACGAAGCCCTTCGCAAAGGCGCCAGTGTAGAGAGTCTGCATGAGGCGACCTACATCAAGGCGTGGTTCATCGAGCAGATGAGAGAACTCGTGGAGCTGGAAGAAAGAATCCTCAAGTTCAAGGGCAAGATGCCGCCCGACGATCTGCTGACTGAGGCCAAGAAGGACGGATTTGCGGATCGATATCTGGCCCAGATTCTCGGCATCAAGGAAACGAAGATTCGAGCCGCTCGCAGGAAGCTCGGCGTCGTCGAAGGTTGGCATCCCGTACCGGTCAGCGGCGTAGAGGACGCGGCCTACTATTACTCCACGTATAACGCGCCGGATGTCACGGACATCTCGCCCAATCGCAAGGTTATGGTCCTCGGCGGCGGGCCCAACCGCATCGGCCAGGGAATCGAGTTCGACTACTGTTGCGTGCATGCCGCTTTCGCCCTGCGGGATGAGGGGATCGAGTCGATAATGGTCAACTGCAATCCAGAGACCGTGTCCACCGACTATGACACATCGAACAAACTGTACTTCGAGCCTCTGACCGTCGAGGACGTTCTCAGCATATACCAGAAGGAAAAGCCTGAGGGTGTGATATGCCAGTTCGGGGGTCAAACGCCTCTGAATATCGCCTCGGAACTCGAGGCGGCAGGTGTCAAAATCATCGGCACAACGCCCGATACGATTGAACTGGCCGAGGACCGTGACCGCTTCCGCCAGAAGATGCGCAAGCTCGGGATCCCGCAGCCCGAAAGCGGCATGGCCAGCACGCTGGCCCAGGCTATGGACGTAGCGGCTCGCATCGGCTACCCCCTAATGGTGCGTCCTTCCTTCGTGCTCGGCGGAAGAGCAATGGAGGTCGTGCACGACGAGGAGATGCTCAAGCGTTACGTGCAGGCCGCCGTCGATGTCTCACCTCAGCGCCCGATCTTAATCGACAAGTTTCTGGAAAATGCGATCGAAGCCGAGGCCGACGCCATCGCCGACGGTACGGACGCCTTTGTTCCGGCGGTGATGGAGCATATCGAATTGGCCGGCGTACACTCAGGTGACTCGGCGTGCGTTATCCCGCCGACGACTATTCCGCAAAAGCACATTGACACTATCAACGAGTACACGCGCAAGATCGCCATTGAGCTGGGTGTAGTCGGGCTGATGAACATCCAGTACGCGATCTGTGACGATAAGGTGTACATTCTCGAAGCCAATCCGCGGGCCAGCCGCACCGTGCCACTGGTCAGCAAGGTATGTGGCCTCTCAATGGCGCGAATCGCCACGCAGTTGATGCTCGGCAAGAAACTCTCAGATCTTAAACTAAAGCACAGGAAAATCCCTCACTACGGTGTCAAAGAATCCGTATTCCCGTTCTACTTTTATCCCGAAGTGGATCCGGTTTTGGGCCCGGAGATGCGCTCGACGGGCGAGGTGCTTGGAATGGCCGATTCGTTCGGCCTGGCGTTCTACAAGGCCCAGGAGGCCACCCAGGGGACATTGCCCGTCGCCGGGACGGTCCTGATGACCATAGCCGACAAGGACAAGGGCCCTGACGTAGTTGATGTGGCCCGCCGCTTCAAATCGCTGAAATTCAATATCAAGGCCACCGAAGGGACGCAGAAGTTCCTGGCCGAACACGGCATCGAGGCCGAGCAAGCTTACAAGATGCGGGAACAGCGGCCGCATATTGCCGACGAGGTTATGAACGGTAATATTCAACTTCTGATCAACACGCCAAAAGGCAAGGCCAGCAAAGTGGACGATTCCTATATCCGAAAAGCGGCGATCCGGTACAAAGTCCCTTACATTACGACGGTTTCGGCTGCACTGGCGGCTGCCAGAGGGATTGCCGCAATCGGAGAGAGGAAGCCCGATGTCGAATCGCTCCAAAGCTATCACGCGGGCATTCCAGCCGGTGATGCGGCCGATTCAAGTTTGGCGCAGACAACGTCTTGATATACCCTTCAGGGTAGCAAGTTCCCGCGAGCAAAGCCATGAACTGTTGTTGTAAAGCCACTTACCCGCGCAAGAACGGGAATTTTTGATCGGGAGCACTATAATAGGAGAAATGACGATGGGAAAATCGGTGAGTATCATGCCGTGCCTTGACATGCAGAACGCCCGTGTGGTTAAGGGCGTCCATTTTGTTGATATTCGCGATGCGGGCGATCCGGTCGAATGCGCAAAGGCCTACTGCCAGGCCGGGGCTGACGAGCTGGCCCTTCTCGATATAACCGCGACTGTCGAAAATCGGCCGACGATGCTCGAAGTCGTCAAGAATGTGGCAGCGGCTACAACTGTGCCCTTTACTGTCGGCGGCGGCATATCAGACGTCGCCTCTGCTGCGGCCGTCCTTGAGGCGGGCGCCGACAAGGTTTCGACGAGCAGCGCAGCCTTTCGCAAGCCCGAAATAATCAAGG
>LJTR01000102.1 GCA_001303465.1 Phycisphaerae bacterium SG8_4 | reverse complement strand
CACTCTGCCCCACAACGCCGAAGGTGTCCCCACCCGTCGTATCCATGCCCTGGACACCAGAGAGCGAACTATAGCCGAGGCCCTGAAGGAGGCAGGGTACTTTACCGCGATCACAGGAAAATGGCATGCCGGCGAATGGCTGAAGGAACACCTGCCCATGCAGCAGGGCTTCATGCACCAGTACGGCCACTACGCCTGGGGCATCGACTACTATGACAAGACGATCCCCCACAATGCCCCGGCGCGTTTTGTCGTGTACGACTGGCACCGCAACGAACAGCCCATCCAGGAGGATGGCTATACCACCGATCTTATCGCAGCCGAGGCCGAGAGTGTAATCGGCTGCCAGAGTAAGGATAAACCGTTCTTTCTGTATGTCCCGTTCAACGCGGTTCACGGGCCCATCAATCGCGTGCCGCGGTACACCGACAGGTACCCGGCCCGCCAGGCCGCATTGAAGTGTTTTGACGACGCTGTTGGGCGCATCGTTGCCGCGCTCGATGATCACGGTTTTGCCGACAACACATTGCTCGTTTTTGCCAACGACAACGGGGGTTTGACAGAGGAGATGAACAAGCCTTATCGCGGCACGAAGAACACCACGTTCGAAGGCGGTGTGCGCGTGCCCTGTGTTGTTCGCTGGCCCGGCCATACCGAAGGCGGCACGGCCAATGACGGGATGATGTTCATTGCCGATTTCTTCACGACCTTCATCACGCTGGCCGGGGCTTGCCACGAGCAGGAACTGCCCGTCGACGGTCTCGATATGACAGGCATGTTGTTCGAAGGCAAGGACAGTACGCGCGACGAAATCATCTTCGAAGTCAGCGGCAGCGTCCGCATCCCCACGATCCGAAAAGGTGACTACAAGCTCATGGGAAAGCTCCTTTACAACATAAGAACAGATCCCTATGAGACCACCGACATCGCCGCGCAGCATCCGGACATCGTCAAACGGCTGCGGGCCCGTCTCATGGAAGTCGATGCCGAGCGTCCGCCGCTTGGAGACAAACCCCTGCTGATGGAGCCGCCGCTGCCTTATGTCTATGGAATCGAAGAGAACAGGAACCCACCCGAGTGGCTGAAGCAGGCCGTAGACAGAATCCGGGCGACCCAGCCGAAGCAGTGGCTTCCAGGCCAGACCCCATGGCCACAGGCCCCAAAGGCCCCGGTCGGAAGCCTGTAACGCGATTCATCACGTTGCCTCCTTCGCGATGATGGAATGTCAGCGCGGGCCATCCTCCTGTGGCGGACCCCTCCTTCGGCTATGGAAACTTGCTTGCTAGTGCCATCCCAGTGAACATAGCCGCGAAATCCGCGTCAATCCGTGGTTAGATTCTGCCAGGGGCTATTTGGCCAGGAGCTTCTCGACCTCGGCCAGCAGCACTTCGGGATCGGATGTCTTGTCCAGGAAGCCCTCCACGGGCAGCCAGCTCGGGTCTCCGGCGGCGGATTTGAAGTCGGTGCCGGTCTTTTCCTTGATTGATGTGAACATCAAGATCGGAGTATCCTTGCACTGCGGGTCCTTCTTCAACTCTCTGGCCATCTCGAAGCCGTCTTGCCGGCCCTCCATCATGACATCCAGTATGATCAGGTCCGGGCTCTCGGTTCTGGCCCCTTCCAGGCCGGAAGCCTTGTCATTTACAGTACCAACTACATAACCCCGGCTCTCGAGGATTGCTTTTATTGCCATGGCCTGCTCGGCATCGTCGTCAACTACAAGAATCTTAGCCCGAGGATTGCCATCTGTTGTCATCGATGTTGCTCCTATCTATTGTTTGACGTTACTGACTGTTTTCAATACCGGCTTTTACGAGCACAGGTTGAATACTGATTATTGTCTGCGTCTTCTCGCGGATGGCAAGGCTATTTCTTTCCATCTTTCTTTAGCTTCCGTTTCTCCTTTGGCGTTTGCTTAGCTTTTTTCTGTACTTCGCGTTTGCCTTTATCTTTCTTTCCCTTGTCGCCCATCTCGGTACCTTTCCTTTTAAGAATCTCTCTATTCTATAAATACAGGCCATTAATCATACCACCAGGGACACGACTATTCAACAGAAGAAGACATTTGGTAGTCTGAAGCGGACATTCTGGTTTTTACTTTCCTGGCTCACCGGATCAACGAATGAGAGAAACCCTGCAATTTACTATCTTCCATTGACCACTGATTATTGTTCAAGACTTGAAAAAGGAATCTGGCCAGTCCGACGGAGTCTGCCCTGAGCGTTGCCGAACGGGCTCAAGGCAGGCTTCCGGCAGGGGGGTGTATGAGAAGAGTTTTCTTTTCTTGAATCGTTATTGGCCCGGGGGTAGACTCACCTGTGTACGTTGAAGTCAAATTGCCTGTCGGCTATGGGTTTGTGGAGGATTTCGGATGACCAGTAAGCATCAGAGGCGCTATGATCTCGACGCGATGAGAATCTTCGCTATGCTGACTATATTCTTTTTTCACTGCGGGAGATTCTTTGACCCTTTTGGCTGGCATCTCAAGAATGCTGAAACAAGCGATACCTTGGCCATATTCATAGGGTTCATCAGCATGTGGTCGATGCCGCTGTTCTTTCTCATTTCCGGGGTGGGCACCTGGTACGGTCTGAATGCCCGAACACCGGGGCAGTATCTATCTGAGAGGGTCAAGAGGTTGTTGGTCCCTTTCTTTACCGTGGGACTCTTCTTTCTGCTTCCGCCCCAGTATTTCTTTGAGCTCACCACAAACAGAGGCTTTACCGGATCCTTTGCCGAATCATATGGCCTCTTTCTTGCTCACATCTTCATCGACAACGGCCCAAGTGCCTTCTATTGCACCGTCTGGTCCGGCCACCTCTGGTTCCTCCAGCAGCTCTTCCTCGTATCACTTTTTACCTTACCGCTTCTTGTCTATTTACGATCGGATTCGGGTCGAAGCAAGATTCGCCGATTGGCAGCTAAGTGCGACAGGGCCGGCGGTATATTTCTGTTGGTTATCCCGGTCGCTGTGGTATCAGTAGGCCTTCAGTGGATTCCTCAAGAAAAAGAGCACGGCTGGCCAGATTTCTTCAATTACACGGCTTTCTTCCTGATCGGGTATATCCTCCCCATGGAAGAGGATTTCTTTGAAAGCATTAGGAAGAGCCTCTGGCTCTCCCTGTGTTTAGGGACATTCGCTTTCTCAGCATGCGCTTTTCTGGTACTGAAAGGCGGATACGATCCTGACGGAGTCTCATCAATATCCTGGGCTTATCTCTGCTTTCAAATCGCCGCGAGCCTGGGTGCTTTGTCCTGGATTGTCTTCTTCCTCAGCCTGGCCGCAAAGTATTTGAACCACAAATCCAATACAATCGCCTACGGCAATGAAGCAGTCCTGCCGTTTTACATATTGCATCAGACTATCATTCTGATAGTTGGCTGGTTCGTAGTCCAGTCGAGAACTTCAATCCCGGCCAAATACGTAATCATCAGCATGACTTCTTTTGCCCTTATAATCGCCTTGTATGAATTTCTTATAAAGCGGATCAACGCGCTGCGATTTCTGTTTGGCATGAGAATCAATAGCAGGCTCCATTGACTTGGCTTAGGGGGCGGGGGTAATTGATTATCTTATCTCTAAAGACCCTGCTGCAACCTTATAGTCTTATCCAAAGATGCGGCAAGCCAATGCTTTTGGTCTGTCTTAGGTCCAAGAAGGGCAGGTATATCGGCATCGGCATCTTTGTCTCCTTCTCTGCCTTCGCAAAAACTCTTAAGCGTATGCGAAATAACTCTCAGTCTATCACGAAGAGGAGTTAACTTGCGGTTCATACAACAAGGCGCAAAGGGTTTGTCCGCGCAAAGGTCTCCGGCGATAGCTTTGAGGATAATTACTAAATTGCCGACATAGTTCCAGTTGCACGGCCGAAACAAATCTATACCCAGAGCCAGCGACATCCATTCGCATTTTTCGCCATCGAGGGTGCAATCGATAATGGCAGCGGTAGTCTGATTAAGAAAATCCAGGTGATCTTTGTAATGTTCCTCAGCCTTGATCTCAATTGGTTGTCCATTCCCGTCTATATCCAGGGCCATATTGTGGTAACTGCAAGAGTAATCCAACGCCTGCCTTATCTTGTCAATCAATCGCTGCGCCTGCCAGATCTTAAGTGGACTTGGTTCTCCGAGATAAGCAACAAGCTCATCAGCCCGTATTCCTCCCACGTCGAGAGCGGAACATCTGGCAAATTCTCCCTCGCACCAGGCTAAAAGAATGTCTAAAGAACTCTGCAATTCCCGCTTACGTTGCGGCGGGCGTTCCTTCTCATCCACCGGAGGCTCTCCAGATCCTATCGCCCGGATAATCCTCTCAGCCTCTTTATCTGCCTCGTGATAACAAGACGAGAACGCTGTGATAAGGGCTCTAATATTAACGATTGTTTCATCGAAGGGGGTGATAGAATCTTCCAGCGCATCAATGGCCAAAATCTCTTTGTCTTCGAGAAGGTTCTTGTCATCAAGTGCGCCGCAATTTGACCAACATAACCTTAGGTTATCTCTCATCCAAAACTGTCCCCTCGCCTGAAATATTAACTCTTGTCTTAACTAGGATTATCCTTATCGCTTTTGCTTTACGGTTTGCCGCATGGTGCTTGAGACAAAACTAAAGTCAATGTCAGCAGAATGTCAGCCAACAATCAGACGAGGCCTCCAATTGCAGTCTTATTGTTGTGCCCAGCGATGCTGCCAGCCAGCGTTTTACGGGTGTTGACTCACCTAAAAGAGTGAGGATGTTACTGTCAATAGGTTTTCTGGTTTCTCCCTGTTTCCAGAATACTCCCAACGTATTCGAAATGGCCTTCAATCGGTCGTAAAGAGGGCTGAGTTTGAGATTGCGCGAATGACACACATAAGGTCTCTCCGGATGCAGCTCTCCCCCGATTGCCTTCAATAACGTAACAATACCTCCAACGAAATCCCAGTTGCAGGGCGCAACCATATCTATCGCCATGGCCAGTGACACTTTGGCCTCTTGACCGTCCACCGTATCATGTATGATTATTTCCTTTGTTTGCTGTAGAAATTCCGCTTCGTCTTTGTAATGTTCTCCCACAGGATGTGCCCCCGGCTCACCATATTCCCCGAGATCAAACACCATCATATGATAAGGCCGGCTCGGCTCCAGTGCTGCCCTGACCTTGTCGACTATCCGCTCAACCTGCCACACCTTAAGTGGACTTGCTTTGCCGATATAGCTCAATAACTTCTCTGCAGAAACGCCACCGAACTCTGAATCTATGTTCTTGACCGCTGTATCCTCGCACCAGCGGGATAGTATCCGGTGACAATCCTCTAATTCCTTTTTACGCTGTGGCGGCCTCTCATTTGATTCCTCAGGGCACTGTCCGCAGCCGATGGCTTTAATAATACGCTCCACTTCTTTGTCTGCCTCATGGTAACACGATTCGAAGCCCGTAATAAGTCCCCTTATCTTGGTCGTCTCCTCGTCCAGAGGTTCAATAGCCTCTACCATCTTATCGATGGCAAGTATCTCTTCGTTGGCTTCTTCAACGGCGTTCCGCCACCACGGCCTGCAGGGATTATCCATATCGTCACCTATCGTAGCTTTGACTGGGATTTCCCATTTGACTTGATAAAACGTGCTCCTGCACACTCTGGCACTTTTCCTGAAACACTCCGGTATAATTCAAGTCCTATGATCCCAGAACTACATCGCAATTTCAATTACTTTCCGAATTCGGCAGTTTCTTCTCCAGTTCCTCTAGAGCTTCGGCTGCTACGGTCTCGGCATGACGGTCGCCGAAGATCACACGATATTCATTATCCGAGACTTTCCACCTCAGCAAGACCAAATCAGCGTCCTCTGGCGTGACAAACTCTCCATGGTAGGCTGGGTCCTTTTTGCCCTGGATAAGTGTCTGGTAGAAGGCAACTAAACCTGCGATCGGCGTCGTGACGTCCGACAGTTTTGCATATTTCTCATTGCGCTTGCGGTCTTTCGTCGGAGCCAGGAGCGCTTCAAGCTCCTTAAAGAAGGTCTTACCACCCAGATTGGCCGGATACTTTCCCGCAAGATCGGCAAACACCGCGAAACCCTTGATAGCGGTTTCTTCAGTGTAAGCCGGTACGGTGATGTCTCCCATGCGCGTGGTGTAGTCGTCCGGTATTTCGAATTCGAACTCAGCGGCGTCCACCGGCACATTCCACTGAAAGTTGTCGAGGACACGATGCGTACGCACCTCGCCGTCTATCTCCCTTATGACAAGCGTCTCCGATCGAACAGGCAGCCGCGTCTTTACACCAACCCACACCTTGACATCGGCCTGCCCAAAAGCACTATTCTCGGAGTAGGCGGGATCTGTGGTTTGGAATCCTTCTACACTGATCCCATCAATCACCGATTGTCCCAGGCTGCTGTACTCGCAGACCAGCATCTTCTTTATCATGCTGCTTGGATCGCTGGACTGTTCTGCAAAACTTTCGACCATCGTATCGTTAAGTTTGTAGCGCTGGTATGACTTCTTGTGAGGTTCGATCATGACCAGGGTTCTTTTCTGGGGCAAGACATAGATCTCCTGGTTGGTGCTTTCACCGTTGGGATCGATTGTTTCTGTGGTCATCTTCATGCCATGATCGCGTGAGATCAAAGCAGTACCCGTAGACTTTGTGCCGGTCCCTGATTGACTCGGCCTCGTCCTTGTTATGCTTATCTCATACGTGTACGTCGTGATCTGTTCAATTTTGGCCAGCACATCGGCCAGCGCCACACTTGAGCCGCCATCATGACAAAGCGACAATATGAGCGCACCTATGAGCACCAGAATAATTGCTGCAGCAGCCGGTTTTGTTTTTGGACTTCTCATAATGAATCTCCCAAAAATCGGCTTTGGTTGAGTCGATTTGTCTTCTATGTTCCTTTCGTATGCTTTCCGCACGTTTTCAAATACAGCCTCATCAGGCGCTGAACGGGTACGCACAACGGCACTCTTGAACAATCGTTTCATGTTGTCTGCGGAATTCATTTTGTCACCTCGCTATTCATTAGCGAGCGCAGCTTTTCAATGCCATACCGATATCGGCCTTCAACCGTGTTAACCGATCTATTCTGAATCTTGGCGATCTGCCGAAACGGCAAACCCGCCTCTAACCGAAGCGAAATGACCTCTCTCTGCTCGAAGGACAGTTCTGTCATAGCATCACTTAGTTGATGCATCTGTTCATTCAAGACCGCCCACTGATCGGGACGACTGATTTGGGATGTTGGTATCGCCGGCCGATCACGTTCTTTCTTCTCGTGACGTTGATGATCACGTCTGAGAGTGCGAATCCTGTTTATGATGCATGTGATCAGGTAGTTCCTGATATTACTGCGAACACCCAGCCTGTCGCAGGACTGAGCCAGCTTGACAAAAACGTCCTGAACTACATCCTCCGACTGACAGACGTCGCCGGTAAGGAATATAGCCAGTTTGAGCAGATCCCCTTTGTACTTGTCATAGATCTGTCGAAGCGCATCGCAATCGCCCCGTTTGAATCTCAAGATAAGCAGCTTATCTTCCAGCATTGTGCACTACAAGTTCAATGAATGACCATTCTTTGTGCTATTAGACTCTAATGTGCGATGTTTGCGTATACAAGAAAATGAAATTTGTGACCATTTGACGTACTATTTGTTGCCTCCGGACCAGCTGGACTGCAGCGGCGAGACGTTTGTGGCCTGTTGAGCAAGAGTCGAAACCTTGAATTATGAGCGCGCACTCTGTAACATGTGGCCAAGAAATCCGGCAATGTAGCGGAGCATGGTTATGCGCAGGAAGGCATTGGGCGTTGCTATTGTTGCGGCAGTGCTGAGCACTGCGGCGATTCTGTACAGAACGCTGCGGCCAGACACATGTGACATTGACGACATACTTGCAGTCTATCAGCCGCACGGTTATTACGATACCATCGCCATTGCGTATCCTCTCGATGAGACGCTGTTTCCACCTGAGATGGTCCCGCCGGTGTTCCGATGGAATGACGGCGCCTCGGCATCGAGGGCATGGCTTATCCAGATCAGCTTCGCCGACGGCAAACCGTCCATGCACTTTCTGTCGGGGCGGCAACAATGGGCGCCTGGGCTTGCAGACTGGGATAACATTAAGAGCAGGTCACTGGAGCAGGATGCCGAGGTCACTATACTCGGCGTTGATCCCGGCGCACCTCTGAGGACCCTGTCACGAGCCAAGATGTCGTTCAGAACGTCGAAGGACCCGGTCGAGGCACCTCTGTTCTATCGCGAAGTCAAGCTGCCGTTTATCGACGCAGACAAGGATCTGTCCAGCGTCCGGTGGCGATTTGGGAATATTGCGTCTCAGCCGCCCCCGGTCGTCTTGAAGAACCTGCCGGTGTGTGGTAATTGTCACTCGTTCAGCCGTGATGGCAAGACACTTGCGATGGACGTGGACTATGCCAGCCGCAAGGGTTCGTACGTAATCACACCGGTAGAGCAGCAGACGGTGCTGGTCCCTGAAGACATCATCACCTGGACCGATCAGGATGACAGCGAGCAGAGCCATGGCCTGCTGTCCCAAATATCTCCTGACGGTCGCTATGTCGTCAGCACCGTCAGAGATATGTCTGTCTTCGTCCCCATGCCTTCGCCGGCCTTCTCGCAGCTGTTCTTCCCCGTCAAGGGCATCCTGTGCGTGTTCGACAGACAAACGGGCCAGTTCCGCAATCTGCCAGGTGCGGACGATCCGGAATTTGTTCAGAGCAATCCGAGCTGGAGCCCGGATGGCAAGTATATCGTCTTCGCCCGAGCCAAGGCCCCGGATTTACAAGACACCAAGCATCAGGGCTTTATATGGTTGACTCCGACCGAGAGCATGGAATTCGTCGAAAAAGGTGAGCCTTTCCTTTTTGACCTCTGCAGAATTCCTTTCAATTGCGGCAAAGGCGGCACTGCCGAGCCTGTTGAAGGGGCATCCGACAATGGCATGAGCAACTATTTTGCACGCTATTCGCCCGACGGCCGCTGGATCGTGTTTTGCCGGGCGAAGAGCTACATGCTTCTTCAGCCCGACAGCGAGCTGTACATCATCCCTGCAGAAGGAGGCAACGCACGCAGACTCCGCTGTAACACCTCCCGAATGAATTCATGGCATAGCTTCTCACCGAACGGAAGATGGCTCGTCTTCGCCTCCAAGGCGTATTCAGACTACACTCAGTTGTGCCTGACTCATATTGACGAGAACGGCTGCAGCACGCCGGCGGTGCTGCTGGCGCACATGACCGAGCCTGGCCTGGCGGCCAACATCCCTGAGTTTGTCAACGCAGACCCGAAGTCAATCGCCAGGATCCATGAGCGATTCCTGGATGACTGACTGTAAATGAAGCGTCTCAATTGCATTTCTATTCCAGGTGGAATTGGCCTTCTTCCATTATTGTTACGCCGTCGACAACAATCGTCGGGCTGTTGATGACCCCATCGAGGTGCGATTTGCAGTCCCAATCGGCGCCGGTCTCGCTGGGCCCGGGGCCGCCGAATGCGATATGGACGCCGGGGTACTTCTCGTCCTGGACAATATTGTGGATCAACTCGGTCAGGCACGTATTCGTGCCGATGGCGAATTCACCTATTCTGTGGCTGTTCTCGTCGTTCTCGAAAAGGTACTTGGTGAACTCCTGTCGGAGTTGCTCGTCGGCGCATTCGATGCTCTCTTCTTTCGCTCTGGCGTTCTCTACTTCGATGATAATGGGCGTATCTTCGAGAGAACCATACTTCTGAATAAAGAAATCGCCCAGACAGCCATCGATGACCACGGTGCCGTTGACGTCAATCGGGCAGGTAGAGACTTCCCCATCGGGCAGATTCCTCACCCGGCCCGGCTTGATGTCACCGTCCTCGATGACCCATCTGAGTTCCGGACTGAAACGGGCCGTAAAATTGCAGCCTTTCTCGGTAGTCACTTCAATCCTCTCGGCGCTGCAGACCTTTTCATAGACCAGCCTGCTGATCCGCTGCACCTCTTTGTAGTCGCTGCACATCCCGTCGCACATGATCCGGGGCGTAATCTCAACCATGTGGGCGTGCCTGAGTGTGGAATTGGCCTTGATGGCCTTGAGCATCGGCATCCGAAAACTCTGAAGCTCTCCCTCGGCGCCCTGCGCGGCATACACGCTCACATCCGCAGAGCGCATAGCAGCTTCAATAGCAGGCGGCAGATCAATCGGCCGAGTCCCGAAATCCTCCATGATGAAGTACTTGACCTCGCCGGCAATCATTTCAATGGCTGCCTTGAGAGCCGAACCGATCTCAATAGTCTGTCGATCGGTAATAATCACCGCCTTCTCGCCCGGCTGAACTCTCAGACAATTCTCAACCGCCTGTCTCACACCTTGCTCAATCGTCCCCACTTTGTCACTCCCGTAGCAGACCGATTCGCACCAGAACACTCCCGTACAATTCAAGCCCTACAATAGCACAGTTTGGTCCTTATGTCACATCCTTGGCGGCGGATTCAGTACGCCACGTCATAGGAGGCGCCTGCATTACGCCAGGTCTGTAGGGAATCAGAGACCATGGGCGATTTGAATATCCAATACCTAACCCCGATAGAAGGAGTC
>LJTR01000101.1 GCA_001303465.1 Phycisphaerae bacterium SG8_4 | reverse complement strand
AGAACACGCTATTATTCCCTGACCTGTCAAAGCTGTACATCGTGTTCTCACCGTTTTGAAGTTCCTTGGTATGACCCTCCTCGTGATTGGACAAGCCCCATGCCCAGGAGCCAGGTGAGCCGACATTTTCCTCAAAAATTCGGTCATCACTATTTAGGAACGGTCCTGCCTCGTTACCTCCCGGATAGGGTGGGCTAGTGGGAATCTCTGGATCACCTGGATCTCCCTCCACAAGCATATAATCCGACTGATTGTTTGGATTGATCTGCCGTGCCCAGAAATACCACGTACCGCCGATTCCGCCGGCTTTACTGATATCGAACGTATAGCGAATCATGCCGGGGCCGTTGTCCCGTTGAATCGCCTGGCCGAACGCACCCGCCTCGTCAACCACCGTGTAATACTGGTCGGTGGCGGGATCGCGCTGATCGAAATCCTCAGCTTCAAACCAGATCTGGTGGCCGCCGCCGTAGCCGGAAATCTTGAAGTTTTTCACAGCATAGACCGGCGTTGTCACTAACAACGCCACGAAAGCACCGAACAATACTCGTTTAGCTGATTGGTGAAGCATTTGGCTTCCTCCTGCAAAAAGACTATAAATACAAAACGACCGATAACAATTCGAACTCTAAGAAATATCTATCCCTCCCTGGCCGGAGCACTTAATTACGGCTTGAAACTGCCTCCTTTGCTGCCAAATGTGCCACCGGTGTCAACCTCCATTTATACCAGATAGACAGCCTCGCCGTCAAGAAGAATCAATGGATGACCGAGATGCCGGAATACTGTGATTTCATTCTAGAAGTTACCCAGCAGGTCTGCCAGAGTAGCCCTGGTAAATCGGGGGACGCCTTACTTATTTTCCGGTAAATTGGCGGGGATCTTGTTGAGGGCGTTTAGCGATTTTCGAGGATGTTGTCAGAATGGAAGTTGATTATAGTTCTCTTTTCCCTTCTTACTTTCTACTTTTTACCTTAGCCCTGTCCATCCTGTAATATTGTCAAGATTCTCTAAGTGTTTCTCATCTTACCGCTGCTCTTATTGCGTCAACGAGTTTGAGAGTCCCTTCGTATAAGCTGCGGCCGATTATTGCTGCTTCGGGATTGAACTCGGTCAGCTTCTTGATATCCTCTACCGTGTTCACACCGCCGGAGGCGACCACGGGGACATCGACCGCCTCGACGAGTTCGCGCGTTCTCTCGAAGTTCGGGCCCGACATCATGCCGTCTTTGGCTATGTCGGTGTAGATGATTGCCGCTAAGGGCAGCTTGGCCGCCTCGGTTGCGAATTCCAGCACGGTTTGGGAGCTGTCCTGTGTCCAGCCGTGGGTGGCGACCTTCGAGCCTTTGGCGTCAAGGCCCAGGACGATCTTGCCTGTGAACTTATTCGCCATCTCGCTGAACCACTCAAAGTCACTTACCGCTTTGGTGCCGATGATTGCCCGCTCGACGCCTAAGTCGAGAAGTTGTTCTATCGAGGCCTCGTCGCGCAGTCCGCCGCCCACTTCGATCTTGAGCCGGCCCAGAGCGGCTATCGCAGATATCGTTTCGGTGTTGACCGGCCTGCCGAGCTTGGCGCCGTCTAAGTCGACGATGTGCAGCCACAGCGCACCGTCGGCGCTGAACTGACGCGCCTGTTCGACTGGGTCGTCGTGATAGTCTATCTGGCGATCGTACTGGCCCTGGATGAGTCTGACACACTTGCCGTCCCGCAGGTCAATCGCCGGTATGATGTACATCTCTCGATCCCTGGATTTCCTTCAACGTTTCAGCCAAAGACGAATGCATATTTCAGCCACCCACGAGCGGACGGGTCCTGTCTATCGAAAAGTACATCAGGTGCCGCACCTTGCCGTCATCGTCCTTGGCCCTTTCGTGCTGCTTTTTGATAGCCTTAATTCGTTCCGGATCCTTCTCCTCGCCGGTCATTGTCAGGTACAGGCGCTTGCCGTTGTATCCCTCACCGCGCTCGATGAACATGTAAGCAGCCTTGGGGTTGGACTGGATGTTCGCATAACTGTGCCGCTCCAGCATACTGAACGCGACCGTATCTTCGTCGATGACGTACGGGCGGGAATAGATCGCTGTGTTCACGTTACCGTCAGAGTCACTCGTCGACAGTATCCCAATGCCTCTTATGTTCTCGAAATAGTCACTTAGGCTCATAGTATTCTCCATGATTTGTTTTGCTCATTATAGTGCTCGCGACTGAAATTTCGCGTTTTCTCGCGGGTAAGTAGCTCTACAATAGCAGTTTATGATCTTACTCGCGGGAATTTACTACCCTCAAGGGTATCGTTCTGTCAATTGTCGGGCCTTTTCTACATAGGCGTCGGCGTCGAATTTTCTTTTGAGCCCGGCGGCGTTCATATAGCGAATCTTGCCAAAAACCGGCCTTTCGCCCCAGGCCCTGTCGTGCTTGCCGAAGCACCAGGCCACGCCGGCGAAAGCATTCGGATCTCTGCCGTCCAGCTCGTACTTGTTATTAAGATACAGCGCCGTCTTGAATGCAGTTCGCGGATTTCTGCTCCATTCGAGTATTTTCTTGCCCCAGTACATCCTCATGTAGCCGTGCATCTTGCCGGTGGCAACCATCTCCTGCTGGGCCGCGTTCCAGTACGAATCGTGCGTCTGCGCCCGCTCGAACTGCTCGAGCGAGTAGACATATTCTCTCTTATCCCTGCGGTGAAAAGTCAAAGTGTTGAGAGCCCAGGGTGGCAGGCAGGCAAACTTATCGTAGTCATTGTTGTAGTATACGAAGTTGTGACTGAGTTCTCTGCGGACGATCAACTCTTCCAGATACGAGTCCCGGCCCGCGCCGGGACTCTTGAGGACCTTCAGAGCGATGTAGAGCGGCGAAATCTGCCCGAAGTGAAGATATGGACTCATGTGCGACACGTAATCGGCGGTCGGGTCGTTTCTCAATTCGGCAAAGCGATCCAGCTTGTCGCGCAGGAAAGCATGCAGACGCCTCTTTGCCTCGCTTGTACCGCCGCGAAAACTCTCCGTTTTCGGCACGCTCCTGTCGATGTCGAGTTTCGAAATGACCTTGTCGATGTCGTCGATATCAAATGTCGAAAATTTCAGTGCCAGTGATTCGACACGTAGCCGGGTGTGACTGAGCGGAACCAGATAACGGTCAAGCTGCTTCGTGATCCTCGGTCGAAAAGTCCCGGCAGAGAAATTCTCTTTGGACGAAGCTTCTTCAACGG
Source organism: Phycisphaerae bacterium SG8_4 (assembly GCA_001303465.1). Classification (GTDB taxonomy): domain Bacteria; phylum Planctomycetota; class Phycisphaerae; order Sedimentisphaerales; family Anaerobacaceae; genus SG8-4. Next base: position 7,370 of record LJTR01000101.1, on the reverse strand, counting down.
GGACAATCAGATTCGTCTCGACTTCATACATCGGGCAGTCGATCCGCCTGGCCGCATTTGCGCGCCATTTCTTCTGAATTCTCAAATGCCCCGCGTCGACAACGACCAGTGCCGCATCTTTCGCCGTTTCCGCCGCGCCGGAATCGGGAGACTTATGGCGGATGACTATTTGAATGCCTCGGGTTTCAAGATCCCGTCGGACTATCTCAAGTCCCTCCAACATGAAATAGTAGTGGCGCTCGTTCGCCTCGGGCCAGTCGTCGGTCAGTCCGAAGAACACAACAAGCGGTTTTCCAAGGTCGTTGGCCGATCTTATGGCGTATTCCAGAGCGTGATTGGACTCGACTCGCTGGGCCGCCTGCATCCAGTAGAGCACGTATCGACCGTCACGTGCTGGCTTGTCGTTGAGGGCTCTTATGCGTTCAGGTTGAATCATTCTGCATCCTTTTCCGTAATGTATACATTCAACCGGGCTTGAAGGCAAATCATTTGACAAAATACCGTGGCGCATTATAGTTGCACGTGAGCTAGCTATAAGAACACTCAATTTTAGGAGCCAGACTATGAGAGGGGCAAAAGCGTTAATAATTACTATCCTTGTGGCGATTTTGTTCTTGGCGATTTTATCAGGCGCTTCGGCATCGCGTCAGGGCCGCAAGATCCCCGTTATCTTCGATACGGACATCTGCGATGACATCGACGATACGTGGGCGCTGGCGCTGCTGCTCCAATCGCCCGAGTTCGACGTCAAATTGATCACTACTGCAGTACGCAACACTCCGTCGAAAGCGGCGGTCGTGGCCAAATTTCTGCAGACCGTCGGCAGGACCGACATACCCATCGGGATAGGCGTTCAACAGGGCGAAGCCGTCCACAGGCAGCAGGCGTGGATAGAGGGCTATGAGCTTTCATCATATCCGGGGACGATTCACCGCGATGGTGTTCAGGCGATAATTGATACCATAATGAAATCTCGCGAGCCGATGGTACTGATTGCCGTCGGTCCTTTGCCTAATGTCGCCGCAGCGCTGCAGCGCGAACCCCGCATAGCCGAGAAGGCCAGTTTCGTCGGAATGCACGGCAGCGTGCGGCTGGGATACGGCGGAAGCGAAAAAATCAGCGCAGAATATAACGTCGTGGCCTTTGCCAAGGCTGCGCAGAAGGTCTTCACTGCGCCGTGGGACATAACAATCACCCCGCTGGATACCTGTGGGCTTGTACATCTCAAGGGACAGAAATATCAGAAGGTCTTCAAGAAGAACAGCCCGTTGACCGCGGCGCTGATTGAGAACTATCGCGCATGGCAGAAAGAAGGCCTGCGCCGAAGCGACAAGAACCTGAGCGAGGCCGAGTTGAACGAACGAACCGATCAAACGATCAATTCGAGAAGCTCGACCCTTTTCGATACGGTGGCTATCTATCTGGCGATGTCGACGGAGCTTGTCGAGATGGAGGAGCTGCCGATAAGAGTCACCGACGACGGCTACACAAAAATCGATGACAGCGGCAAGGTAATCAAGTGCGCCACGGCCTGGAAAGATCTGGGCGCGTTCGAAGACTATCTGGTTGACAGGTTAACGAAGTGACAGATTTTCGCAGAACTGACTTGGCACGGAACAAACCCAGAATCGTTGTAGTCGGCAGTTCCAACATGGACCTGGTAGTCAAGTCTGAAAGGATACCGGCCGTGGGGGAGACGATTCTTGGTGGAGATTTCATGATGACGCCGGGCGGCAAGGGTGCCAACCAGGCAGTTGCCGCGGCGAAACTGGGTGCTGAGGTGTATTTCGTAGCGAAGTTGGGCGACGACATCTTTTCACGACAGTCTCTGGCCAACTTTGAGAAAGAGGCGGTCGACACCGAGTATGTCACCTGCAGCAGGCAAGCTGCCTCCGGTGTGGCCTTGATCACAGTTGACCGGGCCGGTGACAATGTGATTGTGGTGGCCCCCGGTGCAAATAAGCTGTTGTCTCCAGATGATGTCAAAGCGGCTGAATCGACCATCTCTTCATCGGGCGCCGTTGTGGCGCAGCTTGAGGTGCCGTTGGAGACGGTTGAGTTTGCCGCGCGACTGGCGAAAACTGCCGGTGTGACTTTCATCCTTGATCCTGCGCCGGCGCAGGAGCTCAGTTGCGGATTTCTACAGATGGTGGACGTCCTGACACCGAACGAGACCGAAGCCAGGATTCTAACAGGCGTTGAGGTCACGGATGAGAATTCAGCGCGTGCGGCGGCCGAGGATTTGTTGAAACGCGGTGCCGGGGCAGTCATTTTGACTATGGGGGCCAAGGGTTTTCTGATGGCAACAGGAGACCGGACTGAATTTGTTGCTGCGTTGAAAGTCAATGCCGTCGATGCCACGGCAGCCGGAGATGCCTTTGCCGGCGCGCTGGCGGTAGGCCTGGCCCGTGGCAAGACGTTGGGTGAGGCTGCCGCGTTTGCCAATCACGTGGGCGCTTTGTCTGTTACCAGGATGGGGGCACAGTCTTCGATGCCTTCGAGTGAAGAAGTCGAGAGCTTTGTGAAAGAGATGTCTACTCAAGGAGCAAGCGATGAGAAAGCATAATGGAATTGCCATAAGTGTTTTTATCTTCTGTGCCGCGACTTTGCTTGTTTTGCCGACAGGATGCAAGAAGCGTCAATCGGCCAGGCCCAGGATCGCCCTGGTGATGAAGTCGCTGGCCAACGAGTTTTTCAAAACCATGGAGGACGGCGCCAGGGCGCACCACAAACAGCACGCGGGTCAATACGATCTGATCGCCGTCGGCATCAAGGACGAGCTGGACGTAGCCCAGCAGATAAAACTCGTCGAGCAGATGGTCGCTCAAGGCGCCGGCGCAATTGTGATCGCGCCGGCCGATTCGAAAGCTCTGGTCCCCGCATGTAAGCGGGCGATGGACGCCGGGGTTGTCGTCATCAACATAGATAACAAGTTCGATGAAGCTGTTCTCGCCGACAAGCAAGTCAGCATTCCGTTTGTTGGTCCGGACAATCGCAAGGGAGCGAGACTCGCAGGCGAGCACCTGGCCGGCAAGCTCAAGGCTGGTGACGAAGTGGCTATAATCGAAGGAGCGCCCAATACATTCAACGGAATCCAGCGCAAGCTCGGCTTTGAGGATGCGATGAAGGCCGCCGGGGCCAACATCGTCAGCTCTCAGTCGGGCTATTGGGAGATGGCCAGGGCGAACCAGGTCGTCTCGGCAATTCTTACCGAGCACTTGAATCTCAAGGCCCTGCTCTGTGCCAATGACAGTATGGCTCTCGGCGCCGTCGCAGCAACCAAGGCCGCCGGCAAATCTGACGCTATTCTGATCGTCGGTTTCGACAATATCTCGGCGGTGCAGGAGCTGCTCAAAGAAGGCGGCATTCTTTGCACGGTCGATCAGCACGCCGACAAGCTGGCCGTGTACGGAATCGAGTATGCACTAGAGATGCTCGCGAAAGAAGGTGCGCCGGCGGACAAGGAAACCCCGGTCGACCTTATCACGGCGGAAACTCTCTGATGGAAGCCGGCTCGACCGAGACAATCCTCACCGCCCGCGGGATCAGCAAGTCTTTCCCCGGCGTCCAGGCCCTTTCCGGTGTTGATTTCGATCTGCGAGCAGGTGAGGTCCATGCCCTCGTAGGCGAGAACGGCGCGGGCAAGAGCACGCTGGCGTGCATCATCGCCGGCGTGGCCAAACAGGACACCGGACAAATGGAATTAGGTGGCCAGCCGTACAGCCCTGCAAGCAGGGCCGATGCCGAGGCCCGCGGCGTGCGAATGGTAATGCAGGAGCTGCACCTGATCGCGAATCTTACGGTTGCCGAGAATATCTTCATCGAGAAGCTGCCGAACAGGTTTGGGATCGTCGATTACGGCAAGCTCAACGGCGCAGCAATCCAGATAATGGAGCAGGTGGGACTGGCCGACATTGATCCTGCTACTGCGGTCAGTTCGCTTGGGATAGGCCAGCAGCAGATGGTCGAGATAGCCGCTGGTCTGTCTCGACAATGCCGAATACTGGCACTCGACGAGCCGACCGCATCGCTTACCGACAAAGAGATCGAGCTTCTCTTCTACCAGATAAAAAGACTCAAAGCCGACCGTGTCGGCATCATCTATATCTCCCATCGCATCGAAGAGGTCATGCATATCGCCGATCGCGTAACGGTCCTGCGCGACGGCAGGCTGATTTCGGCCAGGCCGACGCACAGGCTGACCTCGAATGGCATTATAAACATGATGGTCGGTCGCGATCTGGAACAAGTGCAGTTGCGACACGCCGGCGAAGTCGGCCCCGTGGCCCTCAGCGTGCAGGGTCTCAATCTCGGAGACAAGGTCAGAGATGTCAGTTTCGAGGTGCACCGTGGCGAGATTCTCGGCGTCGCCGGACTGATGGGCTCGGGCCGGACCGAGACTATGCGGGCGATCTTCGGCGCCGACCGAGCCGATAGCGGCAGTGTGTATCTATCGGGCGATACGCAAGCCGCTCAGATAACTTCGCCCAGAGACGCGGTGCGAAGTGGCATAGCGTTTCTGACCGAGGACCGAAAGGGGCAGGGCCTGCTTCTGCCGATGGCGATCCGCAAGAACATTTCCCTGATGCGGCTGGATGACGTCAGCCGGTTCGGATGGATGGACGAATCGAGAGAGCGTTCCGTGGCCGACAGGCAGGCCGAAGCCCTTTCGATACGCTGCTCCTCGACCGAGCAATCCGCCGCCGAGTTGAGCGGAGGCAACCAGCAGAAGGTGGTTATCGCCAAATGGCTCTACCGGGACTGTGACGTTCTTATCTTCGACGAGCCGACCAAGGGTATTGACGTTGGCGCGAAGTTTGAGATATACAATCAGCTCGGCAAGCTTGCCGAGAAAGGCAAGGCTATTATCTTTGTCTCGTCGGATCTGAAAGAGCTGATGGCGGTGTGCGACCGCATAATGGTAATGTCCGCTGGGACGGTAGCCGGGATTTTCGACCGTGACCGGTGGAGCCGCCAGAAGATAATGGCCGCGGCGTTGAGTGGATCAGTAGCGGATAGCGTATAGCGGATAGCGTTTAGCGTTTAGTGCGCGGCGCAAAGTCTATCCGCTATCCGCTGGACGCTGTACGCTATCCAAAGAGCAGAAAGCTTATGGCGACAACGGAAAACGAGAGACGAGCGACGAGCATCGAGCGACGAAGGCTGCCTTCGATGCCGGCGTTCGTGGCCGACTATCTCGGCATGGCGCTGGCGCTGGCGGTTCTGCTGGTCATATTCGGTTTGGCGGCGGGGAATTTCTTTACCCTCACGAACTTCCGGACGATCGCCAACCAGGTCTCTGATACGACCATCGTCGCCGTAGGGATGACGTTCGTGCTGATAATTGCTGGAATTGATCTGTCCGTGGGATCGGTCATGGCACTGGCGGGCGCGGTGCTCGGTACCTGTATGGTCAGGTTCGGTTTGCCTCTGCCGATCGCCATCGCTGCCTGCCTGGCGGCGGGGATCGTCTGCGGCCTGGCCAACGGACTGGTAGTGACAAGGTGGCGACTGCCTCCGTTCATTGTCACCTTGGGGATGCTGGAGATCGCGCGGGGCGCAGCCCACCTGGTGACAGATTCGCAGACAAAGTATATCGGCTCGGCGGTGGGAGTCATTGCCGGCAGGGGGTTGCTGATTCCGTTTATTGTCGCCGTGATAATAGTCATTCTGGGCCAGCTGGTCCTTTCACGCACCGTCTTCGGACGCTACATCGTCGCGGTCGGGACAAACGAAGAGGCCGTCAGGCTCTCAGGGATAGATCCGAGGCCGATCAAGCTCGGCGTCTTTGTCCTCTGTGGGTTTCTAACCGCCATAGCGGCGGTGATAAGCACTGCGAGGATGGAGGCTGCCGATCCCAACGCAGGCGCCGGTTTGGAGCTGCGGGCAATTGCCGCGGTAGTGATAGGCGGCACCAGCCTGATGGGCGGCCGCGGCTCGGTGGTAAGCTCATTTTTCGGTGTGCTGATAATAGCGGTCCTCGAAGCGGGCCTGAGCCAGATGGGAGTAGGCGAGCCGACAAAACGCGTAATCACCGGCTGCGTAATCATAGCCGCCGTCATCCTAGACCAATACCGCCACCGAATCCGAAAAACACCCAAGCCCTGACCCAAACCGACCTCGGCCGGGCGGCGCTTGCTACCCGTTCTCGGGCGCGCAGAATCTGTTGGCGTCCGGCGTGAGGCCGGGGTATCATACACATCCATGATGTCATTAGGAGAAAAGTCGCAGATGGCGAAAATAACCAGACGTTTGGAAATTGCGTTGCTTGTGATTCTTCTGGGCTCACTATGTCAGGCCAAGGTCCTGCCGCACCGCTGGGTTTATGTCTCGCGGTCGCTCAACAGAGAAGGCGACATTGTAGATATCAAGGGCATAGTCAAGACCGCCGCCGAGTCGGGACTTAATGGCATGGTACTTTCGGCAGGGCTCGACAGGCTCGAGAGCCAGAGCCAGGGGTACTTTGCCAGGCTCGAACAGGTAAGGCGCATCTGCAAGCAGAATAGCGTCGAGATAATCCCGATCATTTTCTCGGTCGGCTACGGGGGCTCCATCCTGGCTCACGATAAGAACCTCGCAGCGGGGATGTTCGTCAGAGACGCCCTGTACGTCGCAGAAAACGGCAGGGCCAATTTCGTCCCGGATTCGCCGGCGATTATCGCAAACTCCGGTTTTGAAAAATACGAGGGCGGCCGCCTGACCGGCTACCGGTTCCACGACAGACCCGGCGAGGTCTCATTCATGGACAACAAAGTCTACAGAAGCGGCAGGGCGTCGCTGCGGTTCGAGAACTTCGGCAGATACGAGCACGGCCACGCCAGGGTAATGCAGGAAGTGGAAGTGCAGCCGCAACGGTGCTATCGACTGACCTGTATGGTCCGGACAGAGTCACTCGAACCGGAAGGGTGTTTCCGTGTAACTGTCCTGACACCCGACGGGCGCAGCCTCGCGCCGTGGGATCCGAAAGTGCCGTCGTCTGCCGACTGGCGCCAAGTCGTAATGGGTTTCAACAGCCTCAACTACGACAAGGTCAGGATATACCTCGGCGCCTGGGGCGGTGTCTCAGGCAAGTTCTGGGTCGACGATCTTAACATCGAAGAGGTCGGGCTGCTAAATGTTCTGCGCCGTCCCGGGACACCGGTCAGAGTGCGGGGCGAGCAAACGGGTATCGTGTACACCGAGGACAGAGATTTCGCTGCGATAGCAGACCCCAAGCTGAACTTCAGATTCGACCATAATTCCTCCGCGATCCAGATGCTGCCGGGGGGGCGAATCAGCAGCGGCGAGCGCCTCAGAGTGAGCTACTACCACGGGATGGCGATCAATCGAGTCCAGGTCAGCGCGTGCATGTCCGAGCCGGAACTGTATGA
>LJTR01000100.1 GCA_001303465.1 Phycisphaerae bacterium SG8_4 | reverse complement strand
CCTCGCATTACGGGAGCCGCTCTGCACAGCGAAAGTTCCGTTCTGGTAACCAATCCTGTTGGAGTCTATCCCGAGATTGAGTCCTACGGACTCCAACACAACGGTCGACTTCCTGCCACAAGAGGCGAACTCGGCATGATTTGCCCAAACCGGCTGGGCAGAGTCTTCAAGATACAAACGCAGCCGGGCCTGCACTAGCTCTAGCTCAGGGGACGGTGAGCTCGCAGGCGTTGGCCACCCGGCTACTTCTGCTCCAGTTCTTCAGTCAGCAGACGGATGTGCCGGGTTTCTTCCTTGATGATCGCGTCGATCATGTCTTTGCAGGCCGGGTCGCGGGTGAAATCCTTCAGCCCCCGATAGAATACGACCGCCTCTTTCGCTCTTCTGATGGCGTCTTTGAATATCTTCGGCCTGTCTTCGAGCCGGAGCGGCCCTTTGAGCGAACCGGGCTCGGTTGCGAAGACAGCCAACCCGGCCATAACGCGCGGATTGGACAGGACATAATTGTCCGGATCGAAGGTCCCGAATTGGCCGCTCTTTTCGGAAAAGCGCTTCCTCCGCTGCGCGAGCGTCTTTTCGTGCTTGGCTTTCCAGCTAGCCAGCTTGTAACAGGTGTCGCGAACCTCCGGGTCATCGAACAGTTCGGCTCTCTTGAGATAGAACTTGGCGCCGTTGTGCTCTATCCTCTCGGCTATTTGGAGAACCTCAAAGACGTTAAAAATCGTCTCCATGGCTGGAGCCTTCCCGGGCAAGCTGGCCTCTGTTCGAAAACTGTCCGACGAATCTGTCGTTCATAGTACCAAAATCATCCTCCAAGTTCAATCAGGATAGACGGGTTTTTCTGTTGACCAAAGCAATTTGCCGGCCGACAGGCCTCTATCCTTACCCATGCACCCTCAGGGCGGCGGCGGCGCGGAGTTTGGAATGTTTGATGGCGTAGAGAACCTCGTTAGCCTGCTCCAACGGGAATTCCTCGATGGTGGGGACGATGGGAATTTGGGCCGCCAAAGGCAGGAATTCTTCCGCATCCGCGCGAGTGACGTTAGCAACGGACTTGATCTGCCTCTCGAGCCAGAGATACTCGGCATAATCGAGAGGCGGCACCGGCGTTTCCTTGCGGATGGCGTTGATGACGAGGCGACCGCCTCTCTCGAGGACGCCCAGAGCGTCGCGGACGCACTCGCCGACCGGCGTGAAATCCATGATCTTGTTCAGTTTTTCGGGCGGCTGATCGCCCGAAAGCCCCGTCCAGACGGCACCGAGACTTCTGGCTAGCTCAGCATGCCTGGACGTTTTCGTAAAGACAAATACGGGGCTATTCGGGAATTTGTGCCTGATGATCTGAATAACGATGTGAGCCGAGGCGCCAAAGCCGAACAAGCCGATTCTCTGGCCGTCTGTGATTTCTGCGAGCCTCAGCGTGCGATACCCGATGACACCGGCGCACAGCAGCGGTGCCGCTTGTGAGTCTGAGAATTGATCGGGTATCGGATAAGCGAAATTCTCGCCGATCACGGTGAACTCTGCATAACCGCCATTTGCGTCTTTTCCCGTCCATCGGGCCCGATCGCATAGGTTCTCGTTACCGGCCCGGCAGAATTCGCAGTCACCGCAACTGGAGAACAGCCACGTGATTCCCACTCGCTCGCCAACCTCAAACCTTGTGACGGCTCTGCCTCTGTCGATTACGGTTCCCACGATCTGGTGGCCAGGTACAATTGGTGATATCGTAGGTTCCAGACGGCCTTCAACCTCGTCGAGATCAGTATGACAAGCACCACAGACGCAGACCCTGACCAGAATCTGGTTGTCACCTGGTGAGGGGGTCGGCAGATCGGCGAGTTTCAGCGGCGCCTCTTCGATCGGCGAGTGACTTTCTAATATCATCGCCCTCATTTTGAGGTTTCCTGCTCAAGCCGACCGGCAAACACTTCATAGTTTTCGGAGCCAAAGAGGCAAAACACGACCCTTCCGAGGCCGGTCGGGCCTTTAAGGTAGTCGATGGTCGTCTCCAGCATTATCTTGGCGCACCGTTCGATAGGAAAGCCGAAAATACCTGTGCTTATTGCCGGCAAGGAAATGCTCTTTAGATTGTTCTCGTCGGCTACTTTGAGCGAGTTTAGCGTTGCGTTTTTCAGTTTCTCGTCTTCATCTGCCTCGCCGGCGCGTGGCCCGACTGCGTGAATTACGTACTTCGCTTTCAAGCTGCCGGCGGTGGTTATCACGGCACCGCCGACAAACGTTCCACCTATCTTGTCGCATTCGGCCTGGATACTCGGTCCGCCCTTTCTTCTTATAGCTCCTGCGACGCCTCCGCCGAGAATCAACCGCGCGTTAGCTGGATTGACGACGGCGTCGGTGCTCATTTCGGTAATATCACCGTCGCAAAGTTCCAGAACGCTGTTTCCTATATTCGTCTTCATCTGTCTTCAGTATATTTTGCTTCTATCCTTGATGAAGCCATCCAGTTTCTTCACAACGCCTTCCTTTGCGGATTTCTGCACCGCCTTCTTCTTTTTCTTCTTCTTTTTTCGCACCTGCGCATGCTCGCGCAACTTGGCTCTTGCCTCGGCCCTGGCTTCGGCGATCCTTTCGGCAGTCTCAGCCTCTATCCTGGCAATTTCTCGCGCAGCCTCAGCCTTGACCATGGCCATCTGCTCTTCATAGAGTTTGGCCTTTTGCCGCGCCTGTTCTTCGGCCTTTGTCCTTCTTTTAGCCTCAGCATGAACCTTGTCTTTTTCTTTTGCGCCGGTAACCGCCTGGGCTTTGGCTTGAAGTCTCTGCAGTGCATCTGATTCGCTGATGTCCTGCTCGCCGGGTCTGAAAAACAGCGGCTCGGCGAATTGCACAGCGACGCGGTTGACACGGCTGTTGAGATTTTCGACTCGGCAAACACGGCCAACACGATTGAAGAATGCGGTGTCGAACGAGCCATGCGAATCAAAATGCGGTACGCCAAAGTTTGCTGTTATTGAATCATCCGGTTGCGGGCAGCTCTCATTGGCGTGGAAAAGAAAAGCCATGCCTCTGCTGGAAACGTCAAACATCTGGCCCGACAGGGGCTCACCGCCGGTTTTTCCAGCGAACCGAACCGTCCAGCGATAACGCAGTCTTTGCTCTGCTCTTCGTTCGTCGGCTTTTTCCATCCTTGGCACCGAAGATCCTTCTTCCAGCATAGTCGGCAAAGAACGTCCGATATATTCCCATTTGGCGCTGGGAAGAGACAGGCGGCGGCCGGATTCGAACCGGCGAATAACGGTTTTGCAAACCGTCGCCTTGGGCCTCTTGGCTACGCCGCCAGCTTATAACTGAGTTGGGTATATATTCAATCAAAACGCCTTATAACAGAATTCAGCCGTCTTGACAAGGTATCGGTATTTTTTTCGCAATATTCTCCGCAACGAAAGCGTCTGACCTTTCTGTAGAATGCCTGACGAATGACCGGTTCAGTCGGAGAGTGTTTTTATACGAATGACAAAGGTAACTGATATTGCCGGAACCTCCCGCGGGGTGCCTGAACAGAGCCAAGAACTCGCGGCACTCGGTTCGCACGAATCCGGTTTTTGGCTTTCCTTTCGCTCAGTTCTGTTGTACAATGATGCGGATCCTTAAGAATGGAGATGGGTTTTATTGATTTTGGGCAAATCGAACCTCGGCGAGCGTGGCCGGGGACGTTTCTGGCTCTCTCAGTCGCTTGGCCTAAGTGATTGTCGTTCAAGCAATTACGGCAAGTCGCGTTTTTTTCTGGGGGGATAGGCCTGATTCTTTAATCTGGAAGTCTGGTATTGACGAGAATATGAACGAAGACGATGTTATACAGGCTAGGACAGTGTCGGTGGAGGATTCTATGTTTCGCAGGTTTCGGGGTGAAACGCTATTGTGCTGGGTGCTTGGTGCCGCCGTGATCTTGGGCGTCTGCGGGGGGTGCAGTCCCGACCAGTACAAAGCCAAGGCCGACAAGGAGGTCTACGGGATCATCGATGCCAAGTGGGAGGATGGTTTCGGCAACAAGTCCAACTACATGATTGCCGACAGCAACGCGCCGGTTTCGCCCAACGACATCGAGATCGAGAAAATCGTACCGCCCTCAGGGATACTTAGCCTGCCCCAGGCCGTCGCGATAGCTACAGCACATAATCGAGACTACCTGAGACAGAAAGAACAGCTTTACCTGATAGCACTCGATCTGACGCTGGCGCGCCACCAATTTGCCAAGAAATGGTTTGGGACTATCGACGCCAGTTACACGAGAAACAGTGCCAATGAAAGCGTGGGGTCGGATTCACGAGTGGGCTTCAACCAGTTGCTGGCTGATGGGGCACAGATAGGAGCAAACGTCGCCGTCGACTGGGCGCGTTTTCTCACCGGTGACCCCAGCACTTCGCTGGGCTCGGTTCTCACCGCCACCGCAAGTCAGCCCCTGCTCCGCGGAAGAGGTCGCAAGATCGTGCAGGAAAATCTGACTCAAGCAGAGCGTAACGCACTGTATCAGTTGCGCTCGTTTGCCCGGTATCGCAAGACGTTCGTGGTGTCCATTGTCAGCGCTTACTATCGTGTCTTGCAGCGCAAGACCAGTGTGCTCAATGCCGAGAGCAGTTATCGCAGGCTCCTGGAATCTCAAAAGCGACTGGAGCTCGAGGCCGAAGCCGGCCTGGCAAGTCAGTCCGACGTCGATGAGGCCAAGCAGCAGGCCTTGAGCGCCGAAAACAGCTGGGTGCAGTCCCAACAAAGCTACGAAGGGGCGCTTGATGACTTCAAGGTGTCGCTGACTCTGCCTACCGACACCAAGGTCGAACTTGATCCGAACGAATTGCAGAAACTGGAGACAGCTTTGACATACGAGGTCGACTATACGCCGGAAAGTGCCATTGAAGCGGCATTGAATTGGCGTCTGGACTTTGCTACAAGTGCAGACAGGGTCGAGGATGCCGAACGCAAAGTTATGTTGGCGGCCGACAACCTCGGCGCCGAGTTGAACCTTGTCGGTAGCGCCGGCGTGAGCTCGACTCCGGAGACAAAGGTCGGCCGGTTGCAGTTCCACGAGGGCACGTATACGCTGGGTCTTGAAGCTGATCTGCCTCTGGACCGAAAGGCCGAACGCAATGCCTACCGGGAGGCGCTGATATCGCTGGAGCAGCAGCAGCGAAACTTTGAGAACGATCGGGACAACATTGAGTTGGAAGTGCGTGATGCCCTTCGAGCACTGAACGCTGAAGCGGAGGGCTACCGCATTCAAAAGATGGCTCTGGAACTGGCCGAAGATCGGCTGGAAGCTCAGGAGATGTTGTTCGATATCGGCCAGAGCAACGTGAGGCTGCTGCTGGACTCGGAAGGAGCCTTGCTGGCAGCTCAGAACGATGTCATACGCTCTCTCGTGGAGTTCACGATTGCAGGATTGAGTTTCTACAGGGACATCGGGGTGTTACAGGTTAAGCCGGACGGAATGTGGGAGGAACTAGTAAAATGACCGACCATGACAGCAGAAATGATCGAGAGGTAGTTGCAAATCGACGCCGCCGGGTCCGGGGAGCATTATTTGCCGGCAAGCGGATGTGGGCGATCCTGATTTTGGGAGCGATGGGCGTCACTGCGCTGGTCGTGCTCGGCTCGATGAAGACAAAGGCCCAGACCGCCTCTACTGCCAGCTTGAGCACTTTCACCGCGCGCCGAGACGACCTGACTATCACCGTTACCGAGAGCGGCAGTATCAATGCGCGCAACACGATAGACATTACATGCGACGTAGAGGCCGGCCGCATGGGTGGGGGAGTCGGTGGAGGCGGAGTGACAATACTCAGCATCGTCCCCGAAGGCACTTATGTCACCCCGAAAGATGTCAACGATGGCAAGGTATTGGTGGAATTGGATTCCTCCGTCCTGGAAGAACAGATCGAACAATACAAGATCGACGTGGCCACCGCCAGGGCATCCTATACCGAGGCAAATGAAGCATATCTTATCCAGGTAAAGCAAAATGAAAGCGACATTAAGGCCGCTGAGTTGGCTGTGAAGTTTGCCTGGATGGACTTTCAGAAATACCTCGGGGAGGATCTTGCAGAGGAGGTTATGCAGAAACTGCAGAACGATCCGAATTCCGGTATCGATGCCGCGTTGCTCCTCGATGCCGGCCCGGGCAATTCGAATGAATCCGCCGATCCGAACAGTGCAGGCGAGGAGGGAGGCGAGGCCTCCCAGAGGCTGAAGGAGTTGATGGATGCTATTCTTCTTGCCGACGGGCAGCGCCGAAAGAATACAGACGTGTTGACTGGAACGCAGAAGCTTTACGATGCTAATTACGCATCGGCCCTCGATTTGCAGACTGCCAAGCTTGACGTGCAGCGTTTCGACGTTCAAACCCAGAGCGCGAAGGAAGCTTTGAGACTATACAAGCTCTATGATTTCCCGAAAGAGGCTGAGAAGTTCCTGAGCGATTACGAAGAGGCCAAGCGGGAACTGGATAGGACTGAAGCCCGTGCCAGATCATTGCTGGCGCAGGCGGATGCAAAGCTGCTGAGTGCCAGGTCAAGATACGAATTGCAGGACCAACGTCTGCAAAAGTCGCAAAGACAGATTGATGCGTGTCTTATCAAGGCGCCGGCACCGGGACTGGTGGTGTATGCCTCAAGCCAGGACATCTTCATGAGGCGAGGAGGAGGAGGAAGCAGCAGGAGAACTATTGCCGAAGGAGAGACGGTTTACGAGCGCCAGAAGATAATAACGCTGCCCGATACGGCCGAGATGATCGCCGAGATTGCCGTCCACGAGGCTGAGGTGGACAAGGTGCGCCCTGGTCAGCGGGCAGTAATCACTCTGGACCCCTTCCCCGATGAGACCTTCAAGGGACAGGTGCTCAAGGTTGCGCAGTTGCCCGACGCGTCACGCGGATTCCTCAATCCCGATCTCAAGGTTTACACGACCCAGGTTCTCATCGAGGGAACGTACGACTATCTCAAGCCGGGAATGTCGGCCAAGGTGGAGATCCTCGTTGAGCAGTTGAAGGATGTTATAATTGTGCCGGTGACTGTCGTGGCAAACCGCCAGGGCAAGAAGGTCTGCTTTGTCGTAGGCTCTGACGGGTCGTCCGAAGAGCGGGTAGTCAAGACTGGCGCCTTTGACGACACATTTGTCGAAATAGTCGAGGGATTGGAAGAAGGCGAAAAGGTGATGTTGAATCCTCCGCGCATAACCGAAACGGGCAGCGGATATGGATCCACGGAACGATCAGACCGTTTCGAGAGCGACGAGCCCGGGGCCGGACCGGGTCCCGCGGGACCACCGGCAGACGGACGTCCGCAGCCGGGCATGGGACCGGGCCCGGGAGGGCGCGGCCGCGGACAGGGTGAACGCGGACAGGGTGCCGGAGGGCCCGACGGAAGAAGGTCGCAGCGTACAGGAGAACCCGGCGGTCAGGGCACACGCCAGGGCGCAGGAGCACCTGGAGGCCAAAGAGCCGGAGGGATGCCGGGTGCCGGACAGTTTGAACTTACTGAGGAGAGGATGGACCGAATGCTCAGCATGCTGGAGCAATCGCAACCGGACAAAGCCAAAGACCTGAAACAACTGCGACAGAGCGATCCTGAGAAGTTCAAGGCTGAACTTATGAAAACTGTACAGAGTATGTTCGGCGGAAGAAGACCGGGTGGAAACCAGGGACAACGAGGCGGCAATGCGGGACCGGGACGTGGACAAAACCAATAAGACCAACGGGCAGGCCCTAAGGATGGACCGTTTGTGCAAGAGCTACCAGCTCGGCTCAATGGAGCTGAAGGTCTTGCGCGACATCGACCTGACGATCAACAACGGCGAGTACATAGCCATAATGGGGCCGAGCGGGTCGGGCAAATCCACGCTGCTCAATATGATCGGGTGCCTCGACCGCCCCACCAGCGGAGACTACTGGCTCGGCGGTGAGAACGTCGCTCTGCTCGAGGATGACGACTTGTCGCTGATACGCGGCGCACGGATCGGCTTTGTGTTTCAGTCGTTCAACCTGATAAGCCAGCTCAACGTCGTAGAGAATATCGAGGTCCCGATGTACTATCAGGGCTGCTCCGAACGCGAAAGTGAACAGCGCGCCAAGAAGCTGGCCGATATGGTGGGCCTTGGCGACAGGCTCAAGCATCGACCTACGGAGCTGAGCGGTGGCCAGCAGCAGCGAGTGGCAATCGCCAGGTCGCTGGCGAACGACCCACTGATTATCCTGGCCGATGAGCCGACCGGCAATCTCGATTCGGAAAGCGGCGCCGAGATATTGAAGATCCTCGATCGCCTGCATAACGAGGGCAAGACACTGATCGTTGTAACGCATGACCCCGGCATTGCCAAGACCGCGGGCCGACTGGTAGAACTCTTTGACGGTCGGATAAAGAGACAGCCGAAAAGTGAATAGACGGTAAAACTATGTTTTTGTTTCGTTTCAAACGCACAGCCAAGTTAGGCCTCAAAAGCTTGTGGATGCACAAGTTGCGTTCCAGCCTGACGACATTGGGAATTATTTTCGGCGTATCCTCGGTCATCGCGATGCTCGCCATCGGCGAAGGCGCCAGTCAGGAGGCGCAGGCACAAATCGCCCGGCTCGGCAGCCAGAATATTATTATCAAGACTGCAAAGCCCCCCGAAGAACAGGACGTCAGCGGCCAGGACGAGAGCATGCGCGAGTACGGCCTGACCTACGCCGACGCCGAGCGCTTTCGCAACAGCATACCTAATGTCGAGGTCATCGTGCCGAGCCGGCTGATCCCCCAGCAAGCATGGTACCGAAATCGCAAGGTTGCGATAGAGATAGTCGGCACCGTGCCGTGGTACCCTGAGATAACGCCTGCACAGATTAAACTGGGCCGGTTTCTCACCAGCATAGACCTGCACCACAAGCAGAGTATCTGCGTGGTGGATGAGAAAGTGGTCGATGAGCTTTTTCTCTTTGATGATCCGCTGGGCCAGGACATCAAGCTGCAGAGCGATTATTATCGTGTAGTAGGCGTCGTCCAGTCCCAGAGCCGCGGAGAGGCGGCGGAGGCTCTGGGCGGCGGCGATAGTGCCGAAGGCAAAGGCCAGGGAGCAAATGTTGGAAACATCTACATCCCCCTGACCACGGTCAAGAACCGTTTCGGTGAGATTTCGATTCAGTTCAGCGGCAGCAGCGGGCGCAGCGTAGAAAGGGTCGAACTTCAGGAAATCACGGTAAAGGTAGGCTCGGTCGATGAAGTCCTGCCGACGCGCGACACACTGGAGACGCTGCTTGACCGATTCCATAAGAAGAATGACTACCAGGTGATTGTTCCGTTGGAGCTGCTCAAGCAGGCCAAGGCGACTCAGCGGATTTTCAGCATCGTCCTGGGCTCGATCGCAGCGATCTCACTGCTTGTCGGCGGCATCGGAATCATGAACATCATGCTAGCTACCGTCAGCGAGCGAACGCGCGAGATCGGGATTCGCCGTGCCCTGGGCGCCAAGAAACGCGACATCATCATGCAATTCCTCTCTGAGACTCTGATGCTGACGTTGCTCGGTGGCATCCTGGGTATCAGCCTTGGATCGTTTATACCATATATGGTGCAGCAGTTCGGCAAGATGCCTACGGTGATTACAGGCGAATCGCTACTGTTGGCATTCGGAATCAGCGCAGGGATAGGCGTAATCTTCGGCCTGTACCCGGCCTATCGCGCCGCCAACATGGACCCGATCGAGTCGCTCCGTCACGAATAGCCGCTGTTTGCCGCACGTCTCAACAGCAGACTTCCGTCAATTGCTTCCGGCGCGAAATACGCAACGAGAGTCCCACACAAGACAACTGCACAAGCATAGACAAGTAACAAGACACCTTCGCTTGATGTTAAATCTCCTATCGCTGCAAAAATCTGGTGTATTTGCTTACTTATTTCCCTTTCAGGTAAACGAACTGCGAACCTTGATATTTCGGGACCTTGTGTTTAGGTTTCGGACGGCACTGTGAAGGATTCCCCGACATGGACGATGGTAGTAGAATGCGCCAATCAAAAGAGATGTTCTACCCCGATTCACAGGAATTGCGGCCCTGTTATCACGGCTTATTATCTGTGGCAAGTTTGTGAGCTCAGTTTGGGAATTGGGAGTTATATATGGGCAGTAGTCTGGCGTTGCCCGCCTGCGCACAAGTAGGTTCAATTTTTTTTTGCCCAGGGCCCGATAAGAAGGACTCTCTGACAAGCAGGCACAAGGACAAAGAAAAAACCAAATCATAGTCCCAGTTTCTTCTTTACATTGGGCGATTGGCTCCACATAATTATTCGCTGAAAAAGTTGCTAAGGGAAGGATCCCGCCGCTGTCGCGTTCCACAGGATGTGCTTCTGAGAGGACGTCATCTGAGGGCAGTACGATCGCTCCGAATTAGCGCTCGCTCTCACAAGAGCAGGCAGTGAAAACCCGGGGCGAATAGAGTGCACCCTTCGGTTGTGCTGTTGGCCTCTGAAATGGTGGAATAAGTGCGCTCTGTCGCCTGAACTATGCCTCGTCGGCTCACCGACGGGGACGGAGTCTGCACAAAACGGACGCTGCCACAATCGATTGCGTCGTACGTATGAGTCTTTCCTGTCAGTAATGTCGGCCACACGATACGACTGACTTG